>JBBRJU010000406.1:0-3432 GCA_038218895.1 Burkholderiales bacterium | reverse complement strand
ACATCGACGGCAAAGCCACCGCCAGCCAGGGCAGGGTGCCGGTGGCGGCGTCCACCACCGCAAAGTCTTCGGCAAAGGCCAGGCTCAGCAGCGCGGCGCGGCGCCAGGGGCGGTCGATGGTGGCCAGCAGTGCGCCCACTTCGGGCCAGCCGCTGTGGTGGGTGTGCGCGTCGGCCGCCACCGGCTGGTCGTCGCCGTCCAGTGCCCAGCCCAACCCCGGCGCGCGCCAGCAGGCGCCATCGGTCTGCAGCGCCTGCGGCTGCTCGGCCGCCGCATGGGCGGCCAGTGCGGCCAGCGCCGGCGCGGCGTCGAAGCCCGGCACCTGCAGCAAGGCCTGGTGGCGGAAGGCACCCAGCACCGCCAGTTTCTCCCGCAGGTGGCGTGCCAGGCTGCGCTGCGGCGCCACCGTCGGTGTCAGCTGCGCTGCGCCCGGCGCCAACCGGCGCAGCCCGGGCTGCATGCGGTGCGGCACCTGCACCGCAGCGTCGAAATCGAAGGCCATGGCAGGCACGGTATCACCGGTGTGTCTGGCGGCAGATACACAGCAAAAAGGGCACCGAGGTGCCCTGTGCAATGCGGGCGCGCGATGCGCCCAAGCTCAAACGCGCTTGCGGTATTCGTGGGTGCGGGTGTCGATCTCGATCATGTCGCCCTGGGCGACGAAGATCGGCACCGGGATCTCGAAGCCGGTGCCGATCTTGGCCGGCTTGAGCACCTTGCCCGAGGTGTCGCCCTTGACCGCAGGCTCGGTCCAGGTGACTTCACGCACCACCGAGGTGGGCAGTTCGACCGAGATGGCCTTGCCGTCGTAAAACACCACTTCCACCGCCATGGCGTCTTCCAGGTACTGGATCGCGTCGCCCATGTTCTCGGCTTCGACCTCGAACTGGTTGTAGTCGCCGTCCATGAACACGTACATCGGGTCGGCGAAGTAGGTGTAGGTGCACTCCTTCTTGTCCAGCACGATCTGGTCCATCTTGTCGTCGGCCTTGAACACCGTCTCGGTGCCCTGGTTGTTCAGCAGGCTCTTGAGCTTCATGCGCACGGTGGCCGAATTGCGGCCGCCGCGGCTGTATTCGGTCTTGAGCACGACCCACGGGTCCTTGCCCTGCATGATGACGTTGCCGGCGCGGATTTCTTGAGCTATTTTCATGGGAGTTCCCGGGGTGTGGACCGGCGCTGGTCCGTGCAAGGATGCGCCGGTCGGCGTGAAGCAAAACCCGCGATTTTAGCCGGATTTCTCGCCTGGGCGGCCGGCCACGAAGCCCAGCAGCTGGGTGACCAGGTCGGTCTGGGCGTGCAATCCGGCCTGCCAGGCCTGGTGCTGCGCGCGCCAGGCGGCCAGGTCTGGCAGGCGCAGCGGCCCCGGCGCCAGGCCGTTGACCACCTGGTGCGCCTGGCGCACGGCTGCGGCCAGGCCGGGCGGGCTGCCGGCCAGGCAGCGGGCCAGCCAGGCATCCAACTTGGGCCCATGGGCGCCGTCGTCCTGCGGGTAGATCTGCCACAGTACCGGGCCGTGGCCCAGCAACTGGGCACGCACGAATGAATCTTCGCCGCGCACCAGTTTCAGGTCGGCGGCGGCCAGCAGCTGGTCGAAATCGGCCAGCGGCAGCCACGGCAGCGGCTGCATGCGCAGGCCGGCCGGCAGCGGCTGGCCCGCCAGCTGGGCCTGCATCGGCCCCTGGGGCAGCCACAGCAGCGTGGGCTGGCCTGCCAGGGCTGCCAGCACCGCCTGCAGTGCCGGGTTGGCGTAGCCAAACAGCAGCACGCTGCGCTCGCCCGCAACCGGTGCCCAGCCGCGCCGTGCCAGCCAGGCATGCGCCGCAGCCGGCGCGGGTGGTGGCGGGTGCTGCAGCAGGCCGCCGGTGGCGGGGCTGAAGCCGGGAAAGAAGAACCACTTGTCCAGCCCCGCCCCCGGCCCGCTGCACTGTGGCGAGCGCAGGCCGTGGCTGCGTTCCACGAAGGCTTCGGCGCTGAGGTATTCCAGGTTGATCCACACCGGCGGCAGTGGCTGTGCGGCCATGCGGGCGACAAAGGCGTCAGGCAAAGTGCAGCCGAAGGCCTCGACCACCACGTGGCCGGGGTCGACGGCATGCGGTACTTCTGTCGCTGCCGACGCTGCCGCTGCCCAGGGCAGCACCTGCACGCCGGGCACGCCAAGCGGTGCCATCCAGGCCAGGGCACTGGCGTCGTCGATCCACAGCCGCACGGCCTGCCCGCGCGCGGCCAGCGCGCTGCACAGGCGCCAGCACACGCCGAGGTCGCCAAAATTGTCGATCACTCGGCAGAACACATCCCAGCGCCAGCCTTGCATCCCCTGGAGTATCGGGCGGCGGCAGAATCCGGCACCGCCCGCCCTGCAGCCGATGACCACCCCCGACGCCCCTGCCACACCTGAAGCTCCGGCCGTGAACCCGACCGCGCGCCCGGCCGCGACCCCGTCGTCCACGCTGTCTTCCACCCCGGCTGCCGCCGCGTCTGCCGTCCCGTCCGCGCCCGACCGCGAGCGCCTGCTGGCCGAGGTGGCCGCGCTGCCCGGCCTGCCGGGCGTCTACCGCTACTTCGACGCGCAAGGCAATGTGCTCTATGTCGGCAAGGCGCGCAGCCTGAAAAAGCGCGTGGCCAGTTACTTTCAGAAGGACCACGGCGGTACCCGCATCGGCCAGATGATCAGCCGCATCGCCCGGCTGGAGACGACGGTGGTGCGCACCGAGGCCGAGGCGCTGCTGCTGGAAAACAACCTGATCAAGACCTTGAACCCCAAGTTCAATATCCTGTTCCGCGACGACAAGAGCTACCCGTACCTCAAGCTGCAGCGCCACCCGTTCCCGCGCATCGCCTACTACCGCGGCGCCATCGACCGCAAGCACACCTACTTCGGCCCCTACCCCGGCGCCTGGGCGGTGAAGGAGACCATCCTGCTGCTGCAGAAGGCCTTCAAGCTGCGCACCTGCGAGGACACGGTCTACGCCAACCGCAGCCGGCCCTGCCTGCTCTACCAGATCCGCCGCTGCTCGGGCCCCTGCGTCGGCCTGATCACGCCCGAGGACTACGGCCGCGATGTGTCGAATGCCGAGCGCTTTCTGCTGGGCGCCACCGACGAGGTGATCGGCACCCTGCAGACGCAGATGATGGCCTATGCCGACGCGCTGGAATTCGAGCGTGCAGCCGAGGTGCGCAACCAGATCAGCGCCCTGTCGCGGGTGCTGCACCAGCAGAGCATGGAGGAGAGCAGCCTCACCAGCACCCGCGACCGGGATGTGGACGTGCTGGCGGTGCGGGTGCAGGGCGGGCGCGCCTGCGTCAACCTGGCCATGGTGCGCGGTGGCCGCCACCTGGGGGACCGGGCCTACTTTCCGGCGCATGTGGAAGACGCCGCAGCGCTCACCGCCGACGAGGCCGACGAGCGCCGCACCGCGCTGACAGTGGAGC
>JBBRJU010000405.1:0-3445 GCA_038218895.1 Burkholderiales bacterium | reverse complement strand
AGGAGACCTTCCGCATCACCCGCGCCCTGGTCGACGACTACGTGATCGTCGACACCGACGAGGTGTGTGCCGCCATCAAGGACGTGTTCCAGGACACCCGCAGCATCCTGGAGCCCGCCGGCGCGCTGGGGGTGGCCGCGATCAAGCAATACGTGGCGCAGCACAAGCTCAAGGGCAAGACGATGGTGGCCATCACCTGCGGCGCCAACATGAACTTCGACCGCCTGCGCTTCGTGGCCGAGCGTGCCGAGTTCGGTGAGCAGCGCGAGGCGCTGTTCGCCGTCACCATCCCCGAGGCGCGCGGCTCGTTCAAGCGCTTCTGCGCACTGGTGGGCCCGCGCGCGGTGACCGAGTTCAACTACCGCATCTCCGACGCCAGCGTGGCCCATGTGTTCGTCGGCCTGGCGATTCAGAAACGTGACGAGGCCGACAAGATGGCCCGCAGCTTCGTCAAGCACGGCTTTGCCACCGTCGACCTCACCGACGACGAGCTGGCCAAGGAGCATGTGCGCCACATGGTCGGCGGGCGCTCTGCGCTGGCCGCCGACGAGCGCTTGTTCCGCTTCGTCTTCCCCGAGCGGCCGGGTGCGCTGATGCGGTTCCTCTCCAGCCTGCATCCCGACTGGAACATCAGCCTGTTCCACTACCGCAACCAGGGCGCCGACTACGGCCGCATCCTGGTGGGCATGCAGGTGCCCAGCAAGTCAGCGGCAGACCGCAAGGCCTTCCAGGCATTTCTCGACGCGCTGGCCTACCCGTGTGTCGAGGAAACGAGCAACCCGGTGTATCAGTTGTTCCTGCGCTGAAGCACGCTGCATACACTGGCTTGCATGTCGCTGATTGCCCCCACCGCCAACCCGCTGCTGGAGCAAACTCTGCTGGCCAAGCTGCAGCGGCGTGCGCTGGCGCAGGGCGGGCTGGGCGAACTGGAGCCGGTGGCCGTGCGGCTGGGGCTGCTGCAGCACTCGCTGCGGCCGCGCTTTCGCGACCCGCAACTGGTGGTGTTTGCAGCCGACCATGGCCTGGCGGTCGACGGCATCCATGCCCCGCCCGGCCGGCAGACCGATGACATGGTGCTGCAGATCCTGGCCGGTCGCCAACCGATCTCGGTGTTTGCGCGCCAGCAGGGCCTGCACCTGTCGGTGGTGGATTGCGGCGTCGCCACCCAGTTGCCGCCGCATGAGCGGCTGCTGCCGCGCAAGATCGCCCATGGCACCCGCAATGCCCGCGTGGGCAACGCGATGAGCCTGGAGCAGGCGCACGCCGCCATCCGCGCCGGCATGGAGATTGCCGACAGCCTGCGCGGCAACCTGATCGCCTGCGCTGGCCTGGGGGTTGGCAGCCATGAGAGCGCGGCCCTGGTGCTGGCCCGGCTGACCGACACGCCGGTGCGCGAACTGATGCAGAGCGGCCCGCAGAAGAACCCCGACCTGCTGGCCCACCTGATGATCGTGGTGCAGGGCGCCCAGGGCCGCCACCGCGACGTGCGTGACGCGGTGGAAGTGCTGGCGGCGTTCGGCGGTTTCGAGACGGCGGTGATGGTGGGCGCGATGCTGGTGGCCGCCAGCAAGCGCCACCTGATCATGGTCGACGGCATGGCGGCCTGTGCAGCGCTGCTGGTGGCGTCGCGCATCGCCGAATCAGTGACCGACTATTGCGTGTTCTGCCGCAGCCAGCTGCACCAGGGGCTCGACCGGGCGCTGGGCCTGTTCCAGGCCAGTGCCCTGCTGGAACTGGGGCTGGACGCCGCCGACGGCACCGGCGCCTGCCTGTCCTGGCCGCTGGTCAACAGCGCGGCAGCCTTGCTGACAGAACTGTCGGAAGACGACGTGTCGCAACCGGCAGGCATGGATGCGCCACTTGTGCAGAGCCTGTACGACCCCAGCAACCCGTCCATCCCCGGCCTGCTGTAGCCGCCGGGCGCCGTGGCGCCGAACGGGGCTTGGTCAGGCCGGATCAGGCTGGCGAAATCAGGCAGGCAAGATCAGGCAGGCAACAAAAAAGGCACTCGAGGGTGCCTTTTTGATGGCGCAGGCCCGCCTCAGGCCGAGAAGCTGGAGCCGCAACCGCAGGTGGTGGTGGCGTTGGGGTTCTTGATCACGAACTGCGCGCCCTGCAGGTCTTCCTTGTAGTCGATCTCTGCGCCCGCCAGGTACTGCAGGCTCATCGCGTCGATCAGCAGCGTGACGCCATTCTTGTGCATCTCGGTGTCGTCATCGTTCACCACCTCGTCGAAGGTGAAGCCGTACTGGAAGCCCGAGCAGCCGCCGCCCTGGACGAACACGCGCAACTTCAGCTCCGGGTTGCCTTCTTCGGCCACCAGATCGGCCACCTTCAACGCCGCGCTGTCGGTGAAAATCAACGGCGGGGGCGGCATGTCATCGGTTTCGGGGGCGAGGTTTTCAACGACGGCGTTCATGGTCACTCCTGTTTGAAGGTCAGCGCCCGCCTGTGGCGAACCTGGAAAATACAAATCCTACTACGGCCGTCGGGAATTGGCCGCATCGGCGGCAAAGCCAGTTCAGCGCGTCGGGACTTGGGCCCGCCTGGGCAGGGTGGCGCGCCATGGAAAAGGCCGCCCGCAGGCGGCCTGGTTGCCAGACGCGTTTGCCAGACGCGTTTGCCAGACGCGGCAGATCAGCGCTTGCTGAACTGCTTGCGGCGGCGGGCGCCGTGCAGGCCGACCTTCTTGCGCTCGACTTCACGTGCGTCCCGCGTGACAAAGCCGGCGTGGCTGAGGTCGGGCTTCAATGTCGCGTCGTAGTCGATCAGGGCACGGGTGATGCCGTGGCGCACGGCACCGGCCTGGCCGGATTCACCACCGCCACGCACGTTGACCTTGATGTCGAATGCAGTCTCGTTGTTCGTCAACATCAGGGGCTGCTTGACGATCATGATCGAGGTCTGGCGGCCGAAGTAGTCAGTCACCGGCTTGCCGTTGACAACGATCTGGCCTTCGCCACGCTTGATGAACACACGCGCCACCGAAGACTTGCGGCGGCCGGTGCCATAGTTCCAATTGCCGATCATCACCGCTCCTTACGATTCAAGCGCTGGAATTTCCAGCGCCTTGGGCTGCTGGGCGGCGTGCGGGTGTGAACCACCGGCGTACACCTTCAGCTTCTTGATCATCGCGTAGCCCTGCGGGCCCTTGGGCAACATGCCCTTCACAGCTTTCTCGATCGCGCGGCCGGGGTGCTTGGCCTGCATTTCCTTGAAGCTGGTGGCGTGGATGCCGCCCGGGTAGCCGGAATGCCGGTAATACATCTTGTCTTCGGCTTTGGCGCCGGTGACACGGATCTTGTCGGCATTGACGACGATGATGAAATCACCGGTATCGACGTGAGGCGTGTAAATGGCTTTGTGCTTGCCGCGCAAACGGAGTGCCACTTCGCTGGCAACACGTCCGAGCACCTTGTCGGTGGCATCAAGCACAAACCACTCG
>JBBRJU010000404.1:0-3447 GCA_038218895.1 Burkholderiales bacterium | reverse complement strand
GCGCCGCGGCCGCGCAGGCGCAGCTTGCTGGTCCAGCCGTCGGTGGCGGGCACCAGGCGCACCCAGTTCCAGCCCATCACCGCCAGCAGGTCGTCGGGCACGGCCAGCTGCTCGCCCGGTGCCGGGCGCACGGTGATGTCGCCGGGCACGTTCTTCACGTCCATCACTGCCAGGCTGAAGCGCAGGCCGTCCACCCAGGCCTCGCCTCGGCTGAAGTTGAGCACTGGCGGCCCGGCATGGGTGCTGGGCAGCAGTTCGTGGCTGCGGGCGATGCACCAGCCGGGACCGGCATCAAAGTGCCGCGCTGGTGGCACGGCATCGACCTGGGCCAGCAGACGCGCCGGGTCGGTGCCCATGGCCTGCAGTGTGGCGCTGGGGCCGCTGTCGGCTGCCAGCACGCGGGTGAGGCGGTGGTTGCCCGTCTCGTGGCATTCCAGCTGCAGGGTCTCGGTCAGCGCCGGGCAGCTGCCGCGCGCGGCATGCAGCACCGGCTTGAAGTGCAGGCGGCGGGCCAGGCGGTCGCTGGCGGGCAGGTCCACCTGCCGGCCCGTGCGGGTGAATGGCTCCACCAGACCGAGGATCTGGTGGTGGGTAAGTGGTGGTGGTGGCATGCGGCGGGCTCCGGCCGGCGGCCAGGACAGCGGTGGTCAGCGACCCCTGCATTCTGCGATGGCCCGGGGCTGCGACTGCCGCCAGGGGCGATCTGCCGGCGATCTGCTGACAATCTGCCAGGTGATCTGCCGGGCTCCCTGCTGGGCGATCGCCCGGCAGGGAGCCGGTTCAGCGCCGTGCCTGCATGCCCTGTTGCAGTGTCTGCAGCGCCTGCACCAGATCGGCCGCCTGCAAGTGCTCGGGCAGGCGCGCCAGTGCCGGCGCCGCCAGGTGGGCCCGCAGGTAGAAGCCGTCGTCAGCCATGGCCTGGCCAGCCGCCAGGCCTGCCAGGCTGCCGGCGGTGGCCGGGCCGCCGCCAGCCAGGTGCTCGCCGAGCCGGGCGCACAGGTGGGCCACTGCCAGCCGGCTGCTGCTGTCGGCCGGCAGCGCAGCCACTGGTGTGACCAGCAGCCGGTCGATGGCGCACACGGCGTCGACGATGCTCGCTGGCAGCCCCCATTCCTGCAGCAGCAGCGCACCGATCTCCGACGGGCCCAGGCCCAGCCGGGCTTGCGCATCGCGGGCGCGGTCGAGCAGTGCGGCGCCAGCGGGCGCCACGTCGGCATCGCGCTCGGCCAGCAGCGTGGCCGTGGCCAGGTGGCCCAGGAACGACAGCAGCACCTGCGCCACCAGGGCGCCGGCATCGGGCAGGCCCAGCTTGGCGGCCAGCCGGGTGCACAGGTCGCTGGCCAGCGCGCTGGCGTTCCAGATCTCGCCGTAGGCCCGCTTCAGCCGCGCGTCGGCCGGCTTGAACGAGTCGTCCAGCAGCGACCGCAGGCAGATGCTGCGCACCGTGTTCAGCCCCAGGAAGGTGACCGCCTGGCCGATGCCTGCCACCGGCCGCTTGAGCCCGTAGAACGGTGCGTTGACGGTGGCCAGCACCTTGGCTGCGATCTGTGCCTCGCTGGTGATCAGCTCGCTCAGCGCGTTGGAGCTGGCGCGGTCGAGAAACTGCGGCGACAGCAGCTGGTGCAGCGCGCCAGGCGGCCGCGGAATGCGGCGCACCGCCGCCACCAGGGCCTGCCGGCGGTCGGCCGCCAGGCTGTCGTGGGCCAGCCACTGGAAGCTGCCCAGCGCCTCGGGCGGCAGCTGCAGCGGTGCCGGAGTGGCGGCGGCGCCGGCGGCGGGCAGCCGCGTGGCCACGGCTGTGACCGGCACAAGGACCGGCACAAGGACTGGCACCAATGCGGGTACCTGTGCGGGCACCGGCACGCGCGGTGGCCGGGCGGCTGACACGGCGGCGGGCCTTGCAGGCGTGCGGCCGCGCCACACCAGCCAGGCGCCAGCCAACGCTGCCAACAACACCAGAGCGACGAGGATCATGTTCATGGGCGCAACTTCTTGTGGTGCACCCCGTGCTATCGCCCGCCTGGTCGCCAGCTTGAGCCCTGCTTGCCCGCCAGCCGCATGCAGCGCGCCGTGAACAGGACATCTTGCGCGCTTCTTCAGGCCGGGCAGAGCAGGCCCAGCAGCGCCGGGCGGGTGTACAGCGCGACCGCATTGCCAGGGTGGATGCCCGGCACCCAGCGCTGCAGCTCGGCCGCCGCGTTGATGGCCGAGGCCAGCAGTTGCGCGGCGATGGCCGGGTCGTGCGGGCGCAGGCTGCCGTCTTCCAGGCCGTCGACCAGCAGGCTGGCGATGCGCTCGGTGAGCTGCTGCAGCTGCCGGCGCACCTGGGCGCGCCGGGCCTCGTCGGGCAGTGCGCTGGTGGCCGTGCTGCGCAGCAGCGGCCCCTGCGGCCCCAGCTGGAAGCGCACCAGCGCGGCCGTGCCTGCACAGGCGCGCAGCCAGGCCGGCACCGGCGCGGCGCCGGCGGCCAGCAGGGTGTGGCGCTGCACGGCAAAGCTGCGCTCGAAGCAGGCGCTGATCAGATCGAGCTTGGTGTCGTGGTGGTGGTAGAAGGACCCCTTGGTGAGATTGAGCCGGGCCGAGATGCGTGCCACCGAGGCGCCCCGGTAGCCCTGCTCGTTGACCAGCACCGTGGCTGCACGCAAGAAGGCGTCGGCCACGTGGCCGTCGTCCTGCGGTTGGCTGGCGCCGGGTGCATGCAGCGCAGCGGCGGCCACGGCATCCAGGCCCAGGGTTGCCATGGCGTCATCAACCGGCCAGGCCTGGCCGGCAGCGGCCAGGCCATGCAACAGCAGCTGCGCGTGGCGCTGTGCCACGCGTGCATAGTCGTCGACGGCGTGGCGGTGGACCCAGGCGCGCAGCCAGAGCGCGGCCGACAGCAGCAGGTGGGCGCGGGCGTTCAGGTCGTCACGCTGCAGGCCGGCCGTGCAGGGGCCTGCCAGCAGCGCACGCACCTGGCGGAACATGGCGGTGTAGGCGGCAAACACCGTGGCGGCCTGCGCTCCGGGCAAGGCGCGGATGTCGGCAAAGCCGATCAGCAGCGGGTGGGCGCCGGTCTGCATGTCGGCCAGCAACTGGCCATGCAGTGCCAGGAAGCGGCCGACCCTGGCCGCCACCGTGGCCTCGGCACCGGCCTGCACTGCCAGCGCCTGGTGCACCGCGATGGCCCGCAGCAGGCAGGCGGTAGCCAGGTCCTCTTTCTTGCGGTAGTAATAGGTGAGACTGGTGGTGACCAGGCCCACCTGTGCTGCGATTTCGCCCAGCGTGGCGCCGCGCAAACCGTGGGCGTTGAAATGGCTGGCGGCGGCGGCCAGCAGGGCCTCGCGCTTCTCCTGGAAGCGCAGGGTCTGTGGCGCAGGCAGCACGGCCGGCTCGTCGGGCGACACCATGCGGCCAGGTGTGCTGTGCTGGCGGCTCTCAGTCGGGCCGGATCATGCGGCCTGGGCC
>JBBRJU010000403.1:0-3455 GCA_038218895.1 Burkholderiales bacterium | reverse complement strand
TGGCCAGCCTGGGCCGGCAGATCACCTACATCACCGAGCGCGCGGTGTTCGAGCTGCGCGGCGGCCGGCTCACGCTGACCGAGATCGCCCCCGGGCTGGACCTGCAGCGCGACGTGCTGGCGGTGCTGGGCGCGCCGGTGGCGGTGGCCAACGACCTGAAGACCATGGACGCCCGCATCTTCACCGACGCGCCGATGTGTCAGCCGGCAGGCTGAGCCACCGGCGCTGGCACCATCGCCGGGTGGCTGGCAGGCAAGCGCGGGCCGTGGCCGAACAGCTTCTCGCGCAGCGTGCCGGGCCGGTGCGCCGTCTTGAAGGCGCCGCGTGATTGCAGCTCGGGCACCACCAGGCGGCCGAAGTCGACGAAGCATTCCGGCGCCACGGTGCGGCTCAGGTTGAAACCGTCGACGCCCGTCTGCTCGGTCCAGCGGATCAATTCTTCAGCCACCTGGCTGGCTGATCCGACGATCGGTGGCTGCCGGCTGCCCAGCACCATCTGCTCGAGCAGCGTGCGCTTGGTCCACTGCGTGCCCTGGCTGCGCTGCAGGGCCGCCACATTGCTGGTGATGGCGTTGCTGGCCGACGCATCCACCGGTTCGTCCAGGTCGAAGCGGGCCAGGTCCACACCCAGCGACGCCGCGGCATGCACCAGCGCGGCCTCGCTGCTGACATGCTGGCGGTAGTCGGCGAACAGATCGCGCGCCTCGGCGGCCGTGGCGCCGGTGACCACGGTGGCGCCCAGGAAGAACTTGATGTCATCAGGCTGCCGGCCCGCGGCCACCGCCCCCTTGCGGATGTCGTCGACGATGGCCTTGACGCCGGCCATGCTCTGGCCGTTGAGGAACACACATTCGGCATGCCGGGCCGCAAACCGCCGCCCGCGCGGCGACGAGCCAGCCTGGTAGAGCACCGGTGTGCGCTGGGGTGACGGCTCGCACAGGTGCATGGCGTCCACCGTGTACTGCTTGCCATGGTGGTGCACCACGCGCACCTTGGCCGGGTCGGCATACACGCCGGCGGCGCGGTCGGCAAGCACCGCGTCGTCGGCCCAGCTGTGCTGCCACAGCTGGTAGACCAGCTGCATGTATTCATCGGCCAGGTCGTAGCGGTCGTCATGTGCCATTTGCTGGTTCAAGCCGTTCGCACGGGCGGCGCTGTCGAGGCAGCCGGTGACGATGTTCCAGCCCACCCGACCGCCGGTGAGGTGGTCTATCGTGGACATGCGGCGGGCGAACAGGTAGGGCGCCTCATAGACCAGGTTGGCGGTGACGCCGAAACCCAGGTGCTGGGTGGCTGCGGCCATCGCCGGGATCAGCAGCATCGGGTCGTTCACCGGCACCTGCACGCCGCCGCGCAGCGCCGCATCGGCATTGCCGCCGTAGACGTCGTACACGCCCACCACGTCGGCCAGGAAGATGCCGTCGAACAGCGCCGCCTCCAGCGTGCGCGCCAGTTCGGTCCAGTAGGCCAGGGTCTTGTAGCGGGTGGACTGGTCACGCGGGTGTGTCCAAAGGCCTTGCTGGATGTGGCCGACACAGTGCATGTCGAAGGCGTTGAGCAGGATTTCGCGGGGCATGGCGGCGTGGCGGGCTGAGGTTGACGCGGCAGGCCAGTGTCTGCGCTTTCGCGGTTGCCGCGCGCGACTGCCGCACCGGTCAGGCGCACCGGTCAGGCGCACCAGTGCATGGCGCGGCAGCATCGGGCGCTGCGCTGTCACTGGTTGCTTTGATGCTTGTGCATCTTGCTGGTGCTTCGCCGATTTGCTGCAGCGCGCCGGGTCTCGCCCCGGCGGGCGACCAACTTTCTGCTGCGCCAGAAAGTTGGACAAAGAGGCGCTTTTTTTAAGTTTCCGATGCCAGCGCAACGCTTGGTGGCATCGTGGCGGGCGACTCACCTGCTCGGCTCGAACATCCCAGCCGGACACAGCACGGCCATTGCACGGCCGTGCCCCCCCGGTCAGGGCTGTGATGTCAAAACCACGGCAAGGCACGGGCGGTGCATGCGACGACCGTGCAAGAGGGCGGACACTGAAGCAGCCGACGGACTGCATGCGGAGACCGAGCGTGACGACGGTCTGCGCAGCGGAACCACCGCCGAAGCGACCGGCGGTCGCCAGGGGCAAGGTGTTCGAGTCGGACAGGCGAGGCGCGGCGCCCGGGCCTCATCAAGCACTGGGTGCCGTCCGCCAAGTTGAAAACGCGTTTCTTTGGTGAGTTTCTTGTCGCGACAAGAAAGTCACCCGCCAGCCGGGGCGGGACCCGGCGCGCTGCAGCGCACCGGCGACGCACCAGCAAACCGCACCAGTCACCAACGGCAGCGCAGAGCCCCAAGCGGACAACGGCAGCGGCAGCGGCACCGGCAGCGGCACCGGCACCGGCAGCAGGTCAGCAGGCAGTTGCCAGCAGCACGAAACCAAGCTAGTCTTTTAGCCTGGTCTGGTCGCTCAACCTGGTGCTGAAATGAAAATGAACCTGCAAGATGCCAAGGCCCAACTCTCCCGGCTGGTGGATGCCGCCATGCTGGGCGAAGAGGTCATCATCGCCAAGGCGGGCAAGCCTTGCGTGCGCCTGGTGCCGCTGGACCTGCCGCCGCGCCAGCCCGGCGCGGCCAAGGGCAAGGCAGCGCTGACAGCTGCCTTTTTCGACCCCTTGCCCGCGGAAGAGCTGCAGGCCTGGGATGGCCGCTGAGCTGAAGGCGCGGGAGCCGGGCCTGGCCGGTGCGCGCCAGCGCCCGCTGCTGCTGGACACCCACGCCCTGCTCTGGTGGCTGCTGGACAGCCCCGAGCTCAGCGCCACGGCTCGGGCAGCGATCGCCCAGCCTGACCAGCGTGTGCTGGTCAGCGCCGCCAGCGCCTGGGAACTGGGCACCAAGCAACGCATCGGCAAGCTGCCCGAGGCCGGCGACATCGTGGCCAACCTGAGCGCCTACCTGCGCAAGCAGCGCTTCGAGCCCCTGCCGATCAGCATCGACCATGCCCTGGCCGCCGGCCGCCTGCCAGGCCCGCACCGCGACCCCTTCGACCGCATGCTGATGGCGCAGGCGCAGACCGAGGGCGCGGATGTGGTGACCACCGATGCAGTGTTCCGTGCGTACGGCCTGGCGGTGGTTTGGTAACAAAGCAAGAACGCCTGGTCGAACGTGCCGACGTCAACCTTGTCGATGCGGTCGAGAGTGCCGCAGCTTTTGCCCATGTGGCATGGGACTGGACAGCGGCGATGGCCGCGCCCGCAGGCGCATGCACCAGCCTGCCATTTGCCATCAGCCTGCAAAAACTGTTGAAAGCTGTCGTCATACGCGTGGATGACAATCCGGCATGACAACCCCTACAACCCTCATCGTCACCCAGAGCTTCACCGACGCTGAAGCCGCGCTGGCCCATGCGGCCACGATCTACACGTCGGGCATCCACCACCTGCGGCAAAGCCTGCAGGACTTCGTGGCCGGCGCGCCGGTCA
>JBBRJU010000402.1:0-3458 GCA_038218895.1 Burkholderiales bacterium | reverse complement strand
GCATTCCAGTGCATCGGGCCCCAGGCCGGCCTTGGCCAGCATGCCGGCGGCGGTGGCCGCGTGGGCGGCCTCGCCGCCATGGCTGGCGCAGGCCAGGGCCAGTTCGGCGTCGGTCAGGCGCAGGGCCTCGGCCGCGCCGCTGGCCACCAGGGGCAGGGCTTGCATCACCTTGCAGGCGCTGCGCGGAAACACCGGGCGCTCCACATCGCCCAGCGCCAGCACGCTGTGGCCCTCGGCGTCGACGATGGCCAGCGCGCCGCGGTGGAAGGATTCGACGATGCCGCCGCGCAGCGCATGGACCAGATCGGGTTGGACAGTGGACACGGTGGGCCGGGGCAGTGGAGTTGGCGTTCAATGTAGCGCTGCTGTGGCCGTGTGGGCAGCGTGTGGGGATCGACGCGTCCGCCAGAATCAGCCGATGAGCGCACCCCTGCTGATCGGCGTGGATTTCTCCAGCCGCCCCACACGGCGCAAGCCCGTCACCCTGGCCACCGGCCACCTGCGCGGCCATGCGCTGCAACTGGGTGCCGCCCACCGCTTCGACAGCCTGCCCGCGCTGGCTGGCTGGCTGGCCGGGCCCGGGCCCTGGGTCGGCGGCTTCGACCTGCCCTTCGGCTTGCCGCGTGCGCTGGTGCAGACCCTGGGCTGGCCCACCGACTGGGCCGCCTGCATGGACCACTATGCCGCGCTGGACCGGCCGACCATCCGCGACACCTTTGCAGCGTTTTGCGACGCCCGCCCGGTGGGCGGCAAGTTTGCCCACCGCGCCTGCGACGGCCCCGCCGGCAGCAGCCCGTCGATGAAGTGGGTGAACCCGCCGGTGGCCTACATGCTGCACGCTGGCGTGCCGCTGCTGCGCGCGGCCGGCGTGTGCCTGCCAGCCCATGCGCCCGGTGTGGGCGATGGCCAGCGGGTGGCGTTGGAGGCCTACCCCGGCCTGCTGGCGCGCGAGCTGATCGGCAACCGGTCCTACAAAAGCGATGACCGCGCCAAGCAGACACCGGAGCGCCTGATCGCCAGGAAAGACCTGCTGGAGGCGCTGGAGCAGGGCCGCAGCCGCCTGGGCCTGCGCATCCGGCTGACCGCAGCCCAGCGCGATGCGCTGGCCGATGATGCCAGCGGCGATGCGCTGGATGCCGTGCTGTGCCTGGTGCAGGCCGCCTGGGCCGCGCAGCAACCCGGTTGGGGCCTGCCCGCTGCGGTGGACCGGCTGGAAGGCTGGATCCTGGGCGCCTGAGGTGCTTGCCTGGCCGGGGCGCCTGGCCTGCATGCCTTGAACGCGCCGCCTGAACGCGTGGCCTGCACGCCGGGCCCGTGTGCTGATTCAGCGGTGCTGCGCATCCGGCCGGGGCACGACGGCTGCGCCCGGCACCGGCTGGTGGTAGCGGTCGTTCAGGCGCACAAACGCTGCCGCGCGCTCGGCGTCGATGAAGGCGCGCAATCCTTCCAGCTGGAATGCCTGCAGCGCCGGCATGTGGTGCATGGCGATGTCGGCGCCCAGGGCCCAGTCCACGTCGCTGGTGTCGGCCATCAGCCAGAGCAGGGCGTCCCCGGGCAGCAGGCCCAGGGCGGCCACGCCCGCCTGGCTGGCCGGGCCGGTGAGCAGTTGCACCTGCTGCGGCCAGCGCCCCACCACGCCGCCCGTGGCCTGCGGCGGCCACAGCATCAGCAGGCGGTGCGGCGCATGGGTCTGCACCGCCGGGCCGTTGGCAGTGGTGATGAACTCGGTGGCAGCGTCGCGCACCAGGCGCACCGCCCCCACCCAGGCACCGGGCTGCCAGTGCGCCAGCAGCCGCGGGTGGCTGATCGGGCGCAGCTGCAGCGCGGCCGGGTCGGGCTGCCACACCGGCCCTTCGGTGGCCAGCGCGTCCAGATCCCACTGCGACGCGGCGAACGCACGCGCACCGCTGGCGGCAGCTTCCAGCGCATCGGCATCGGGTGGCGGTGCATCGTGCACGTCGGGCATGTCCACCGTGGGCTGCAGCGTGGACTGCATCTGCTCGGCCTGCAGATCGACCGGCGGCAGCGTCACCTGCGGAATGCCGGTGTCCGGCGGCCGCTGGCGCGGCAGCGCGACGATGGGCACGTCTTCCACGTTGTCGGCGTCCCAGCGCTGGCCACTGCGCAGCACGCCGCCGCGCGGTTTGGCAGCGGGGCCGCCGGTGTTGAGCCGGGCGCCCGGATCGCCCGGATCACCCCAGTCGGCCAGGTCGGGTGGGGAGGCCGCCGGCATGGCTGGCTGGCGCATGCGCCGGACAAAATCGTCCAGCGCGCGCGTTGGGTCGTCGTCGCGGTCGATGGGTGCCATGCCGGCATTCTGCGCCGCAGCGCAGAATTGGAGTGCACAGCCTAGGGTGAACCCCTGCGTTTGGGTGTCGCCCTCTAGGTGGCTTTGGTCACACTGCAGTGATCGGTGCTCCGACGCACCCCTGCACCGCACCCGCAGTGCAGATCAACCAGCGACCACCATGACCACCCCCATGACCACGACCACCACCACCAGCCTGCGCGCCGTCACCCTCCAGACCGTTGCCAACTACCGCCACGCCGCCGAGCGCACCCTGCGCGCCTACCGCAGCGGTGGCCAGCGATTGATCGCCGTGGTGCGTGACGGTGTCGACCAGGCCGCCCAGCGCGGCGCCGAGCCCTATGTGCCCGCCCTGGCCGCCGCGCTGCGCCGCGCCGGCGACAACCTGGGCACGATGGCCTACCAGGGCCTGGCTGCGGTCAGCGAGCGCAGCAGCCGCGCCATCACCATCGGCGCCGACGGCGTCAGCACCCAGGTCAGGCGCGTGGCAGCGCTGGCCGAAGGCGTCGACAACAAGGTGCTGGCCACCGGCCTGCAGGCCGCCGTGCGCGTCAGCATGCCGGGCGCCAGGGTCGCGCTGGCGCTGTCCGAGCGCCTGGCCTCGGGTGCCGAAAAATTGGCCGACGTCGCCGCTGGCGCCCGGGCCAAGAAGGCCGCCAAGGCCGCCGGCATGCGGGTTCGCCGCGCCAAGGCCGAAGCCACCGACGTGGTGGCCGAGGTCCAGGTCCAGGCCAAGACCGCCGTGCGCCGCACCAAGGCGCGGGCCGCCAAGGTGGTGCATGCCGCCGCCGAAGCCGCGGCCAAGCCGGCGAAGGCCGTGAAAGCCGTGAACCCCGTGAACCCCGTGAAGTCCGTGAACCCCGTGAAGTCCGTGAAACCCGTGAAACCCGTGAACTCCGTGCAGGCGCAAGCCCGGAAGGCGGCCGCCAAGCCGCAGGCCGAGAAGGCTGTGGCTGCTGCCACCAAGCCGGTGCAGCGCACCCGCCGCCAGGCCGCAGCCGTGGCGCAGGCCACGCCGGACGCCGCCGCCAGCGCGGCCGCCGCCTGATCCCGCGTCGTTGATTGCGCTCTGACAGCAGCCGGGCCCACCGATGCCGATGCGACAACTCAGCGGCCATGACGCCGGATTCCTGTACACCGACACCACGCA
>JBBRJU010000401.1:0-3476 GCA_038218895.1 Burkholderiales bacterium | reverse complement strand
CCTGCAGCGCCTCCTTCGCGTCGGCCGCCTCCACCGCGCGCCGCTCGGCGATGCAGCCGAAGCCTTTGCCGGCATCCCGGTTGCTGACCACGCCCGAGCCGACCACCGCGCCGGCGCGCAGCCTGCGTGTCCGGGCCAGGTGGGCAATCAGCGCACCGAAGTGGAACTGCATGTCCGCCCCGGTGTCGTTCAGGCCGACCTGCTGGCCGTTGACGGCTGACTGCAGCGTCAGGTGCGCCCGTCCGCCGTGCCAGGCGTCGCCCAGTTCATCGGGTGTCACCGCCACCGGGCCAAACGCGGCGGCCGGCTTGCTCTGCAGCAAGCCGCAACCCGAGGCCTGCTCGGGCGGTACCAGTTCACGCAGGCTCCAGGCATTGGCCAGCAGCAGCAGGCGCACGCCGTCCAGGCCCTGCGCCGCGTCGGCGCCCATCGCCACGTCACCGGTGATGACGGCCAGCCCGGCCTCGAAGTCGATGCCCCAGGCGGTGCTGTCGAACCAGGCGTCGTCGCAGGGGCCCAGAAAGTCGTCGCTGCCGCCCTGGGCCATCAGCGGCCTGGTGCCGGCCGACGGCGGCAGCACGGCGCCCTGCGCACGCAGGGCCCGTTCCAGGTGCGGCAGGTAGGCCGCGCCGCTGGCCCACGGGTAGGCCCGCGGCAGCGGCGCCATGCACTGGCGTGGCTCGAACGCAAAGGCATGGCGCGCCTTGCCCTGGTTGAGGCTGACGAACAGGTCCTGCAATTGCGGCGACAGGAAATTCCAGTCGTCCAGCACCTGCTGCAGCCGGGTGGCGATGCCGGTGGCGTAGTGCGCCGTGCGCAGATCACGCGAAACGACGACCAGCTGGCCGTCGCGTGCGCCGTCGCTGTAGGTGGCGAGTTTCATCGGGGTGGGGGATCGGGGGGTGGCGCCGGCAACAGTTGCAGTGGCAGCATTGTCCGATGGTCACGTCCGCCACGTCCGCCACGCCTGCCACGCCTGCCGGCTTGCTGCGCACCGCGCCCCTGCTGCTGCGGCGCACCGGCCGCTGGCGGCCGGCACTGCTGCTGGTGGCGCTGGTGCTGGGCTGGCACGCCTGGCTGGCGGATCGGCTGATGCCCGGCGTGCCACCTTCCGGGCCGCCCGCCGCACCGCCACGCGCGGGGGTGGTGCAGCTGCGCAACCTGCCGGCCGCGCCGGCGGCACCACCCGCCATGCCGGTGGCCGGTCTGCCCGCGCCGCCGGCAGATGCCGCCGCAGTGGCCACACTGCAGCGGCCAGCGCCTCCATCCAGGGCGCAGGCCGCGCCGGATGCGGCAGCGGCGGCCGCCGACCTGCCACCACCTCGGCCGGCCGAACCGGTGGCCAACCAGATTGCATTGCCGATGCCAGCGCAGGCGGCAGCACAAACGGCAGCACAGACGGCAGCACAGACGGCAGCGCAGACGGCAGCACAGGCGGCAGCGCAGGTGCCCGCGCAGGCGGCAGAGCGGGTGGCAGCACAGACGGCATCGCCGATGCCAGCGCAGGTGACACAGCAGGCCGCAGCCCCGTCTGCCGATGCCGATGCCGATGCCGGCCGCGCCGGCGAGCCGCCGCCGCTCTACCGCACCCAGCTGCCGCCGCCGGCGCAGCGGCGCTATGCGCTGCGCCTGAACAGCCGGGTCGGCGAGGCTGTGCTGGTCTGGCAGCACGACGGGCAGCGCTACCGGCTCACGCTCGATGGCCAGGACGCCAGCGGAGCGCCGTTGCTGTCCCAGGCCAGCGACGGCCTGGTCGACGCCCACGGCCTGGCCCCGGATCGCTATCTGGACCGCCGCCAGCGCGGCCAGGCGCAGGCAGCCAACTTCCGGCGCGACATCGGCCGCATCGGCTATTCCGGACCGCCGCAGCAATATCCGGCGTGGCCCGGGGCGCAAGACCGGCTGAGCTGGCTCGTGCAGCTGGCGGCCATCCTGGCCGCGACCGATGGCCCGCCGCCCGATGCGCTGCGCTTGTTCGTCACCGACGCCCGCGGCCACGCCGGCCTGTGGCACCTGCAGCGCCAGCCCGACACCACCGGCACCACGCCCTGGGGCGAGGCGCTGCTGCAGCATTGGCAACGCGAGCCGCCACGGCCCGAGGGCCTGCGGGTGGATGTGTGGCTGGCCGCGGGTTCCGGCACGCCTTCCGGCACGTCCGCCGCCACGTCTGCCGTCACGTCCACATCCTCCAGTACGTCCCCCACCGCATCCGCCAGCGCCTGGCCGGTGCGCCTGCGCATGCAGGTGCCGCGCTCGGGCGATGTGGTCGAGCTGCAGTTGCTGGCCGCGCCTTGAAACGTCCGGCAGCGGCCCCAGCTGCCGAGATCAGGAGATTTGCATGCAGACGCTCTACAACTCGGACAGTTTCGCGGTCGTGTCATTCGACCTCCCTGCAAGCGACACCAGCGCACCTGCGGCCTTGCAGCGTGGCGGCTTCGAGATCGTCGACAAGCTCGCACGCAAGGAAATCTTCATCGAAGGGGCGCTGGCCGAGCACTTCAAGCTCGGCGTTCAAGCGCTGGTCGCCGGCCAGACCACAGACGATGCCGACGCGCTGCAGGCCCGGATCGACGATTTCATTGCCGGTTACACCGCGCTGGCGCAGCAGCCCGTCCTGCTGCACTGACAGCAGCGCCGCCCCTGCGCCCCGTCTCAGCCCCGGCGCCCACCGAGACCGGATTTCTGCCCCGGGAGCCACCGCTGCACTCAAGCCCGGCGCAGATCGGCCGAAGTGCCCACATGCCATCCTGGTCGACTCCTGACAGCTTGCCCGCCTGGGCCATGCCGGCCTTGTTGGCCGTGGTGCTGGGCCTGGCGTTGGCGCTGGTGCTGCTGCTCTGGCAGCGCGGATTGCTGCTGCGCAGCCTGGCGCGGTTGCGCGGCGCGCGCACCGGCGCTTCATCGGTGCCGGGCCTGCTGTCCGGCGACCGCGTGACGCAGGCCCTGGACGAGGCCGTGGCGCGCTGCGACCATGAAGCCGGCACGCTGTGCCTGCTGCTGATCAACCTGGACAACCTGCAAGCCGTGAACGACGGCTATGGCCACTTGCAGGCCGACTTGCTGATCGCTGCAGCGGCGCAACGCCTGCGCCAGCTGGCCGGGCCCGACACCCGGCTTGCACGCATCGGTGGCGTGGAGTTTCTGATGCTGGTGCATGGCGACCTGGCCACCGCCTGTGACCTGGCCGGCACGCTGTGCCAGGCGCTGGCCAAGCCCTTTCCGGTGCCCGGGCGAGCCGACCTGACCATGAGCTGCAGCATCGGCCTCGCGGCCTACCCCAGCCACGGCGCGCGGCCGCGCCTGGTGGGCCATGCGGCCATGGCGATGCGCCAGGTCAAACAGGCCGGCGGTGGCGACTACATGGTGTTCGACCCCAAGGTGGCAGTCGATTTGCGTGCGCAGGCCGAATTGCTGGCCGACCTGCGCCATGCGGTGGTGCGTGGCCAGCTGGAGCTGTACTACCAGCCCAAGGTGGA
>JBBRJU010000400.1:0-3483 GCA_038218895.1 Burkholderiales bacterium | reverse complement strand
ACGTCGATGTGCACCTTGGCCACCACCTCCTTGAAGTCGAAGGCGCCGATGAAGGCCTCCGCCGAGGCGAAGAACACCTGCCCAGCTGACGCTGGTCAGCTCGGGCAGTTGCGCCATGAAGATCAGGATCGCCAGCGCGTTGACGAAGCCGGTGATGACCGAGCGCGACACGAAGCGCATCAGCCTGCCGAGCTTGCGCAGGCCGGCGACGATCTGCAGCACGCCGGGCAGCACGGTGTTGGCCAGCAGGTACGCAGGCCATGCTCCTTGACCAGCCCGACCAGCACCAGCGCCATTGCGCCGGTCGCGGCCGAGATCATGCCCGGCCGCCCGCCGGTGAAGGCGATGATGACGGCGATGCTGAACGACGCGTACAGGCCGACCTGCGGGTCGACACCAGCGATGATCGAGAAGGCGATGGCTTCGGGAATCAGGGCCAGCGCCACGACCAGGCCGGCGAGCAGGTCGCCACGGACATTGCACAGCCAGTCCCGGCGGAGTGATCCAAGCCAGGTGGTGACAAGGCTGCTGGCGGCTGGCGCAGCCGCTGCGGCCCGGCCAAGCGCCAGCTCGGCGGCAGCAGGGCCAGCACATCGGCACGCCGGTAGCGGTCGTCCAGCAGCCACAGCCAGCCCCGGTCTTCCGGCGTTCGCAGCACCCGTCCGGCGGCCTGCACCACCCGCTGCATCGCCGGCACCAGGTCGGCATAGCCGTGGCCGGCACCGAACAGCTTGTCCAGCCGGGCCCGGATGTGGTCTTGTGCCGGCGACACCGGCGGCAGGCCCAGCGTGGCGATGAAGGCGCCGATCAGCAGCGGCCCCGGCAGGTCGACGCCTTCGGCGAACACCCCGCCCAGCACCGCAAACCCCAGCCCCTGCCCTTGCGGCCTGAACCGCCCGAGAAAGTCAGCCCGGGCGTCCGATGCCATGTGCCGCTGCTGCCGCCACTGCGCAATGTCGGGGCGCTGGCTGGCCAGCAAGGCAGCCGCCTGTTCCAGGTAGGCAAAGCTGCTGAAGAAGGCCAGATAGTTGCCGGGGTGCTGGTCGAACTGCTGCGCGACGGTGGCCACCAGGGGCTGCAGCGACCGCGCCCGGTGCGCATAGCGGGTGGACAGGCCGTCGGCCACACGCACCGTGAGGTGCTCGGCCGCAAAGGCAGGCGGCACGTCGATCCAGGCCGTGGTCTCGGGCAGACCCAGCAGCGCCATGGCATAGGCCGGCGGTGACAGCGTGGCCGAAAACAACGTGATGCTGTGCAGCGCAGTGAAGCGCTGGCGCAGAAAGCCGGCCGGCACCAGGTTGCGCACGCACAGGGCCACATCGCGGGTGCTGCTGTTGCTGCTGCTGCTGCTGCTGGTGCTTTTGCTGCCTGTGTCGCGGCTGCTGCCGCCACCACCATCGGCCCGCGCAGCGCCCGCGCCCTGCCCGGTCTGCAGCTCGAACAGTGAATGTTCGCCCAGGCTGTCCACCCGCTTCAAAAAGCGTTGCAGCGCAAAGTGGAAGTTCAGCAAGGGGCCGACGTTCAGCGGTTGCAAGTTGACGTGCTCGGACAAGGCGCCGGCGGCGGCCTGCAGCGCTTGCACAAAGGCATCGGGTGCGGCGTCGAGCACCGCATACGCTGGGCCGGTATCGGCCACCATGGCCTCGGTGGCGCTGCACAGCGCGTCCAGCGCGCCCCGCAGGACAGCGGGCGCAGCCTGGGCGGCGGCCCGCAACGCGCTGGTGCGCAACGCGGCGCTGTACATGCGCCGGGTGCGGTCGACCAGGTTGTGTGCCTCGTCCACCAACACCGCCAGCGTCCAGTCCAGCGCCTGCATCAGGCCCCAGAGCAGGCCGTTGCTGTCGAACAGGTGGTGCACGTCGCCGACCAGCACATCGGCCCAGCGCACCAGTTCCTGGCCCAGGTAATAGGGGCAGATGCCGTGGCGCAGGGCAATGGCGCGCTGGGTCGGCGCATCCAGCCAGCCGGTGTGCACCGCCTCGTGGCGGGCAGCGGGCCGCCGGTCATAGAAGCCACTGGCCAGCGGGCAGGCGTCCGCGTGGCAGGCCTTGTCGGGGTGCACGCAGCCTTCGTCCTTGGGCACCATCGCCAGCACCCGCAATGCCTGGCCGGCCGTGCCGGCCCGCAGGCCGCCCAGGGCGTCCAGCGCCGTGATCCGCCCGGTGCCCTTGCAGGTGAGGTAGGCGGCCTTGTCGATGCCTTGCCCGGGCATGGCCCGCAGCAACGGATACAGCGTGCCCACCGTCTTGCCGATGCCGGTGGGCGCCTGTGCCAGCAGGCAGCGCCGGCTGGCCGCCGTGCGGTACACCGCCTCGGCCAGGCTGCGCTGGCCGGCGCGGAATGCCGCTTCGGGAAACACCAGCTGCTGCAGCCCCTGGTCGCGGGCGCTGCGGTGCTCGGCCTCCTGCCGGGCCCAGGCGACGAACGCCTGGCAGCGGCCGGCCAGCGCAGCGTCCAGTTCGTCGGCACCGCAGACCTGGTGCAGCACCGTCTCGGCCTGGCTGGCGACGTCGAAGTACACCAGCGCCAGGGCGATCTCTGGCAGGCTGCGGGCGCGGCAGAACAGCGCGCCATAGGTCTGCAACTGGGCCCAGTGCAGTTGCCGGCGGTTTTCGGGGATGTCGTCGGGCTGGCCGCGGATGGTCTTGACTTCTTCCAGGCAGCGGCGGCGCGGGTCGTAGCCGTCGGCGCGGCCACGCAGGCGCAGCGCGCCGCAAGTGGCTTCCAGGCTGATCTCGGTCTCGTAGTCCTGCCCGCGGCGCTGCGCCACCGTGCTCTGGCCCTGCAGCCCTTCCAGCGCCGTGGCCGATGGGGTGAAGCGGCGGTCCAGGTCACCACGCTTGGCGGTGAACTCGCAGAGCTCACGCACCGACACGGTGTAAGACCATCCGGGCGCGGGCGCCGCAGTGGGTGTCAGGTCCAGAGGCATGGCCGCCATTGTCGGCACGCGGCTGCACACGGCCGGGGGGGTGACCGCTATCCATCCATCCACCACCCACGCCACAGTCACCAGCGCCGCGCAAGGGCAAGCGCAGCATGCAGGCAACGTGCGCGGCACAAACTCCACAAAATCGCCGGCTCGTCGGCCGGCTTGTCGGCCGGCTTGTCGACCGGCTTGTCGACCGGCTCGGTGGCCGGCTTGATGCGCGGCTTGGCAATGTGGGCGCCAGCCACACCGCCCGCCAGGCCGACGCCGATCCACCCCCCTGCGCCCTAGGAGGCCACTTGCACCCTGCCCGTCTCAGCCCGCTTTTTTCTGCCGCCGCCCGGCTGCTGGGAGGCGCTGCCGCATGGCTGGCGCTGGCCAGCCCCGCCCAGGCTGCCTGTGACCCGGCACTGAGCGCCTCGCCACAGTTTTCACCACAGGGCTGCGTGTTCCAGAACACGGCCAACCCGGGGGCGCAGCCGTCGCAGCCGGCGTGGAAGATCTGGTCGCGCTTTTTCGCCCCGTCACCACCCGGCACCACGCCGACCGACCCGATC
>JBBRJU010000399.1:0-3486 GCA_038218895.1 Burkholderiales bacterium | reverse complement strand
GGAAATCTCCTGTCGTGTGGTGGTTGTGCAGCGGTTGCATGGCGGTCGTGCGAGATTGCGGATGGTGTGGCCAAAGCGCAGGCCGCTGGCAGTGTAGGGACGGGGGCCCGGTTGGCGTCAATCCGGCGCAGCCCCGTGCCTGCCCGAGGGCGGCCACAGGTCTGCCATGGCCGCAACATGGGCGGTGCGCAGGGCGGCTTGCTGCAGATGCCGGCCGGCGCATGGGTGGCCGGGGCGCCGGCCAGGCCGTCGGCCTGGGGGTCGATCACCAGCAGATCGGCGCGGGCGCCGGCCACCAGGCCCCAGGTGCCGAAGCCGGCGGCCATGGCCCCGCCGGCCAGGTGGCGGTTGAACAGCCGCGCGGCGGTGGCGTCCAGCCCCAGCTGCGGTGCGGCGGCCACGTTGCGCCGGCGCAGCGCCAGGCGCTGGCCATACTCCAGCAGCCGCAGCTCGGCCGGCCATTGGCGGCCGACATGGCTGTCACTGCCGATGCTGGTGATGGCACTGGCCGCCAGCCAGCGCGGCAGGTCGACCAGGCCATCGCCCAGGTTGGCCTCGGTGCTGGGGCAGACCACCACACCCGCACCGGTGCTGGCCACCGTGTCGATCTCGGCGGGTGAGGCATGGGTGGCATGCACCAGCTGCCAGCGCGCATCCAGCGGCACATGCTGCGCCAGCCAGTCGATCGGCCGGCGGCCGGTGGCGGCAAGGCAATCGTCGACCTCGGCCGTCTGCTCGGCGATGTGGATGTGGATGGGCGCGCTGTCGCCTGCCAGCGCCCGCTGCAGTTGGGTGATGGACTCGGGCCGCGCGGCCCGCAGTGAATGGACGGCGACGCCCGCTGACACCAGCGGCTGGCGTGCGGCCAGCACACCCTGGCGCAGTGCCAGCACCTCGGCGGCGGTGGTGGCAAAGCGGCGCTGGTCGCTGCGCAGCGCGGGTTGCTGGAAGCCGGCACGTTCATACAGCACCGGCAGCAGGGTCAGGCCGATGCCGGTGTCGGCCGCCGCCTGCATCAGCGCCTGGCACATCGTCAGCCGGTCGGCATAGGGCTGGCCGTCGGGCTGGTGCTGCAGATAGTGAAATTCACAGACCTGGGTGTAACCGCCTTGCAGCAGCTCGGCATACAGCTGGCCGGCAACGGCGCGCAGCGCCTGCGGCGACACCCGCAGTGCCACCGCGTACATGCGGTCGCGCCAGCCCCAGAAGTCATCGTCGGCGCCGTTGCGGCGCTCGGCCAGGCCGGCAAAGGCGCGCTGGAAGGCATGGCTGTGGGCGTTGACCATGCCCGGCAGCACCGCGCCGGGCAGCACGGTGGCGCCTGCGGGCGCCGGCATGCCGCTGCGCACCTGGCGCAAGTGGCCGCCGCTGTCCACGTCCAGCAGCACCTGCGGCTGCCAGCCGCCGCCAATCCAGCCCTGCGGCGCCCAGAGTTGTTGTGCCGGGCTCATGCAGTGCTGCCTTCTGCAAAGGCCAGCATGGCCTGCACCAGTTGCTGCAGCAGCGGCTGCACGGCGGCGGCGCGGTCCGCACGCCAGGCCCAGGGCGGGGTGTCGTCCATGTAGCAATGCCAGGCCATTTCCAGCTGCACCGCATGCACACCGCCGGCCGGCCGGCCGTAGAAGCGGGTGATGTGGCCACCCTTGAAGCGGCCGTCCACCGCCACGGTATAGGCAGATTGCGCAGCCAGCACGGCGGCCAGCCTGTCGCGCAGCGCCGGTGCGCAGCTCTGGCCGCTGGCCGTGCCCAGGTTCAGGTCGGGCAACTGCCCGTCGAACAGCCAGGGCAGCCGGCTGTGGATGCTGTGGCCATCAAACAGCACCACCTGGCCGTGCGCGGCGTGCAGCCGGGCCAGCTCGGCGGCCAGTGCGTCGTGGTACGGGCGCCAGTAGCTGGCCACGCGCTGCGCCAGCTCGGCGTCGTCGGGCGCCTGGCCGGGCCGGTAGATCGGCTCACCGGTGAAGAAGGTGGCCGGGCACAAGCCGGTGTTGTTGATGCCGGGGTACATCGGCGCGTTTTCGGGCGGGCGGTTCAGGTCGACCAGGTAGCGGCTGTGGCACGGCACCAGCAGGCCGACGCCCATGTCACGGGCAAACGCATAGAGCCGTTCCAGGTGCCAGTCGGTGTCTTCGACCGCCAATGCGCGCGGCACCAGGCGCGGTTGCAGCGCGGCGGGCAGCAGCGTGCCCACATGCGGCAGGCTCAGCAGCAGCGGGCGGCTGCCGCGGTGCAGGGTGTAGACAGGCTCGGTCATGGCAGGTCTCGCAGGGTTTGAAGATCGGTTTGCACACCGCCGCGCACCACGCGCCGGCAGGGGTTGCGACCGAACCAGTAAGCCAGCTCACGCGGGTGGTCCAGGTCCCAGGCGACGAAGTCGGCGGCAAAGCCGGCGGCCAGCTGGCCGTGGCTGCGGCCCAGGCCCAGTGCAGTGGCCGCATGCCGGGTGGCGCCATGCACCGCTTCTTCGGGCGTCAACCGCAGCAGGGTGCAGGCCATGTTCAGCATCAGCAGCAGCGACAAGCCGGGCGACGAGCCGGGGTTGTGGTCGCTGGCAATCGCCATCGGCACGCCGGCGGCGCGCAGCGCGGCCACCGGTGGCAGCCTGGTCTCGCGCAGAAAGTAGAACGCGCCCGGCAGCAGCACCGCCACCGTGCCGGCCGCAGCCATGGCCTGGATGCCGGCCGCGTCCAGGTGCTCCAGGTGGTCGCAGCTCAGTGCCCCGTAGCTGGCAGCCAGGGCGGCGCCGTGCTGGTTGCTCAATGGCTCGGCATGCAGCTTGACCGACAAGCCCAGGCGCTGCGCAGCGTCGAACATGCGCCGTGTTTGGGCCGGGCTGAAGGCGATGGTCTCGCAGAAGGCATCGACGGCGTCGACCAGGCCGTCGTCGACCAGGGCCGGCAGCCCGGCGATGGCGGCGTCCAGATAGGCATCGGCGCGGCCGGCAAATTCAGGCGGCAGTGCATGGGCGGCCAGGCTGGTGGTGCGCACGGTCAGCGGCAGGGTGCGCCCCAGCCGGCGTGCCACCCGCAGGCAGCGTGCCTCGTGGTCGGCCGACAGGCCGTAGCCGGATTTGATTTCCAGCGTGGTCACGCCCTCGGCCACCAGCGCCCGGGCGCGCGGCAGGGCGGCGGCGAACAGCGCGTCTTCGGTGGCCGCGCGGGTGGCGGCCACGGTCGACGGGATGCCACCGCCGGCGCGGGCAATGGCTTCGTAGCTGGCGCCCTGCAGCCGCAGCTCGAATTCCTGTGCGCGGTGGCCGCCGTACACCAGGTGGGTGTGGCAATCCACCAGGCCGGGGGTGACCAGGGCGCCGCCGAGTGACTGTTCCTGCAGCGGCTGCTTGGCCAGATCGGCCGGCAGATCGGCCAGTGCGCCCACCCACTGCAGGCGGCCATGCTGCACCACCAGGGCACCAGCGTCGATCCAGCCCCAGGGGCTGCCGGGTTGCAGGGTGGCCAGGCGTGCGTCGCGCCAAAGGGCAGGGTG
>JBBRJU010000398.1:0-3488 GCA_038218895.1 Burkholderiales bacterium | reverse complement strand
CCAGGTTGGGTAAGGACCGGTTGAGCGAGCCGCACACCACCATGCCGCCGCTGCAGGCAGAGGCCAGGTTGCCCAGGCCCTGGCCCAGGCATTCGCGGTTGGCGTCCAGCGCGTCGCCGGTGCGCGCCGACAGCGTCTTGGCAATCGCCATGGACTGGCCCAGTGCCACGATCGCCAGCGCCAGCGCCGCCTGCAGCAAGGGCGGGCCCAGCGGCAGCAGCCGGCCAGCGTCTTCCCAGGGCCAGCGCCACTGCGGCAGCGCCGACGGCGGGCTGCCCACGCGCAAAGGCAGCGGCCCGGCCAGCGGGTGGGTGGTCAGCCACCAGCCGGCTGCGATGCCCAGCACCAGGGCCAGCAGCAGGTAGGGCCCATGCCGCCACCAGCGCCGGCCTGCCACCGCCGCCACCAGCGTCAGGCCGCCGACCACCAGGGCCGACACCGCCACGCCCTGCTGCCAGGCCTGCAGCGGCGAGGCACGGCCTGCGGCACCCATCAGGCCGGCCGCCGCGTACCAGGCGATCAGCGCTGCCGCACCGGTGGTGAAGCCCAGCATCACCGACGGCGAGATGAAGTTGGCCAGCGTGCCCAGCCGGGCCACGGCCAGGCCGGTCTGCATCAAGCCCACCAGCAGCGTCAGCGCCAGCGCCAGCGGCAGCAGCAGACTGGCATCGCCTGCGGCCAGGGGCACCAGCATCGCCCCCATCGCCAGGGCCGTGGCGTTGGACGGCCCCGACATCACCTGCCGGCTGGAGCCCGCCAGCGCCGCCACTGCACACGGCAGCGCAGCAGCCGCCAGGCCCATGGCCGGCGGCAGGCCGGCCAGCGCCGCAAAGGCGATGCCTTGCGGCAGCACCAGCAGCGCGCCCAGCAGGCCGGCCAGCGCATCGGCGCGCCAGCTGATCGGGCCGACCACAGCCGCCCAAGGCCACAGGCGCTGCAGCCAGGGCATGCGAAGGGGCGCGTCAATCGGCATGGCGCGAGCGTAGCAGTGCCCCAAGCGCAGCGACAACGGCCGCTGTGGACGTGGGCAGCGGCAGTTCACAATCCCGAGTCGGCATGGGCATGCCTGCGCAACGCTGAGGCACTTGCAGACCCGCAGCACACCGGCTGCACACCCGCTGCATACCCGCTGCATAC
The DNA here is from genome assembly GCA_038218895.1 of Burkholderiales bacterium. Lineage (GTDB taxonomy): Bacteria > Pseudomonadota > Gammaproteobacteria > Burkholderiales > Burkholderiaceae_C > Pseudaquabacterium. The sequence continues at coordinate 2,351 of JBBRJU010000398.1, read as the reverse complement.
CCGCTGCATACCTGCTGGCCACCCGCTGGCCACCGGCCGCACACACACCGACCGACACCTCCCACCGACACCGCCCACCGACACTGCCCACCGACACCGCCCACCAACACCGCACCCACACTCCACCCATGACCGCCATGCACCTCGCCCCTGCACCCACCAGCCTGCGCGGCCTGCTTGCGTGCTGGCATGCACCGGGCACGGGCCGGCAATTATCAGCACCCCTTGGCGGCTGGTTGTCGGTGCCAGCCCTGGTGTCGCGGCTGGTTCGGGCGCTGTCATGGGTCTTGTTGTCGGCCCTGTCATCGGCCCTGTTGTCGGCTCTGCTGCTGCCGCAGGCGGCTCGGGCGGCCGGGCCGGCCGCAGGTGCGCTGCGCATTGCCAGCGCATTCGATCCACAGACCATGGACCCGCATGCAGTGGCGCTGCTGTACCACTCCCGCGTGGCCTTCCAGGTGCACGATGCCCTGGTCAACCGCGACGCTGATTTCAAGCTGGAGCCGGCCCTGGCGACCCGCTGGCAGATGACCGGCCCCACCACCTGGCGCTTCACGCTGCGCAGCGGGGTGAAGTTCCACGACGGCAGCACCTTCACCGCAGACGACGCGGTCTTCTCGATCCAGCGCGCCCAGGGGCCCAACTCGCAACGGGCCTTCACTCTGCAGGGCATCACCGGGCTGAAGAAGATCGACGCCCAGACCATCGACATCCTGCTGGACGCGCCCGACGCGGTGCTGCCCGAAAAACTGCTGCTGGTGGCGATGGTGAGCCAGGCCTGGTGCCGCACACATGGCGTGGAAAAGGCGCAGGATTTCAACGGCAAGCAGGAGACATTTGCGGTGCGCAACGCCAACGGCACCGGGCCGTTCCGGCTGGTGGCCTACCAGCCCGACATCCAGGTGCAACTGGCGCGGCACGACGCCTGGTGGGGCCGCACCGACCCCCGCACCGGCAACTTGGCTGCGGCCACCTTCCTCACCATCCGCAGCGACGCCACCCGCCTGGCCGCGCTGGCCTCGGGTGACGTCGATCTGGTGCTGGACCCCCCGTTCCAGGATGTGCAGCGCCTGCAGCGCGACCCCAGGCTGCGCATCCTGTCGACCACCGACCTGGGTACCCAGTACCTGGCCTTCGACCAGGCCCGAGACGAACTGGCCGGCAGCGATGTGAAGGGCCGCAACCCCTTCAAGGACCGGCGCGTGCGCCAGGCCGTGGCCCATGCCATCAACATCGACCTGATCGTGCAGAAGGTGCTGCGCGGCCAGGCCACACCCACCGGCAGCGTCATCTCGCCACTGGTCGATGGCTATCTGCCCGCGCTGGACCGCCGCCTGCCGTTCGACCCCGCCCGCGCGCGCAGCCTGCTCGCCGAGGCCGGCTACCAGGGCGGCTTCAGCGTCACGCTGGATTGCGTCAACATCAGCTGGCGCGAGGCGGTGTGCCAGGCAGCGGCGGCCATGCTCAGCCAGGTGGGCATCCGCACCCAGCTGCGCAGTTCGCCCACCAACCAGTTCTTCCCCAAGCTCAGCCAGGGCACGGCCAGCTTCATGGAATTCGGCTGGTCACCGCAGACCGACGCCTGGAGCACGCTCAACGGCCTGTTCCGCAGCTTCGACCCCGCCGGCGGCGGCACCTTCAATGCCGGGCGCTACAGCAACCCGCAGCTCGACGCGCTGATCGACGCAGTGCGCACCGAGCCCGACACCACCCGCCGGCGCGCCCGGGTGGGCGTGGCACTGCGGCTGCTCCATGACGACCTGCCGCTGCTGCCGCTGTACCGGCGCACGCTGAACTGGGCAATGGCCACCCGCGTGCAGGTGACACCCTGGCCGAACGACACGCTGGAGCTGCGCTGGGTGCGGTTGCACTGATCGCGCCGGTCGGGCAGATCGTGCCGGCCGGGCCGGTCACGCGCGCCGCAAGCCAGGGTTGAAGCCAGTTCAGGCTGCGGCGAACGTGGCCGCCAGCTGGGCCGCCCAGGCCGCCTTCTGCGCCGGGTTCGCAAAGCTGGCCTCGAAGCTGTTGTGCAGCAGCTGCCAGGCCTCGGCCACGCCCAGCTGCGGCAGGGCCTCGAAGGTGGCCAGGAAGTTGGCATTGATGTAGCCGCCGAAGTAGGCCGGGTCGTCGCTGTTGATGGTGGCGCACAGGCCGGCGGCCAGCAGCGCCGGCAGGTTGTGGTCGGCCATGGTCGCAAACACGCGGAGTTTGACGTTCGACAGCGGGCACACCGTCAGCGGCATGCGGCTGGCGGCCAGCCGCCGCACCAGCGCCGGGCTCCCGGTGCAGCGCACGCCGTGGTCGATGCGCGCGACCTGCAGCACATCCAGCGCGCTCTCGATGTAGGCCGGCGG
>JBBRJU010000397.1:0-3489 GCA_038218895.1 Burkholderiales bacterium | reverse complement strand
GGGCCTGCGTCGCCAGTTGCTCGGCCGGCAGGCTGCAGGCCTGGCAGCGGTCGAAACGCACCGTGCCGTCGGCGCTGGCCGACAGCAGTTGCTGGCCGTCGGCGCCGAACAGCACTGCCGTCACCGCGTCGGCGTGGCGCTGCACCGTGGCCAGTTCACGGCCGGTGGCGGCGTCCCACAGGCGCATGCTGCTGTCGGTGCTGCCGGTCAGCACCTGGCGGCCGTCGGGGCTGAAAGCTGCCGACGTCAGCGCGCCGGCATGGCCACCCTGCAGCACCACCGGTGCACCGGTGGCTGCCAGCGGCCACACCCGGGCGCTGCGGTCGCTGCTGGCCGTGGCCAGCGCCTTGCTGTCGGGGCTGAACACCAGGCTGCGCAGGTCACCACGGTGGCCGCGCAGTTCACGCGGAGCGGCTGTGGGGGCGTTGCGGTCCCAGAGCAGAACATGGTCGCCGCGGGCGGCAGCCAGCCAGCGGCCGTCGGCACTGAGTGCGGCTGCGCTCAGGTGGCCCTGTGGCACCGCAAGCTTGAGCAATGGCGCGCCGGGGTCGTTGCCGGTCAGTGCCTTCTGCGGCCACACCGCCAGTTCTTCCGGCAAGCCGGGGGCGGCGGGCGGGCGCAGTGTCACCAGCTCTTGACGGCCCGGTGCAAACGCGGCCCAGGACCAGGTGTCCAGCCAGGCGGGGTTCAGGCGCTTGCGGCTGGTGGCATCCCAGAGCACCGGCTTGGTGGTCTGGTAGACATCCTTGGTGATGCCCACGCCCAGCACGCGCTGGCCGTCGGCACTGAAGCTGGTGTGCACGACCGCATCGGCACCCACCTTGTCGAGCCATTCACCGTCGGTGTCGGCGCGGGTGGCCAGGTCGGCCAGCGGGCTGATGCGGCAGGCGTTGGGCGTGGCGGCGTTGGCCTCGCCGCACAGCACGGCGCGCAGACTGGTGGGGTCGATGGCGGCGGCCAGCTGCCAGGGCCGGCCGGCGGCCAGCATCACCGGGCGGGTGAGCTGCCAGCGGCGCAGGCTGCGGTCGCGGCTGACGGTGACCACGGCATCGCCCGCAGGGCTGAAGATGGCGCGGGTCACCTCGTTGCGGTGGCCGCGCAGCAGGGCAATGGCGGTGGCCGCGCGCGACGACCACAGCTGCGCCGTGCCGTCGGCGCTGGACGAGACCAGCAGCTCGCCGTCCTTCGACGGGTTGGCGTCGGTCACGGTGTCGGCATGCAGGCGGGCGTCGAAGCTGGTTTCGTCGGACCAGAAGAACACCCGCTTGTCTGACCGGGTCATCAGCAGATATTTGTCGTCGGCGCGCTGCACAAAGCGCACACCCAGCACCTGGCGGTCATGGCGCAGCACGCGCGGGTTGGCTTGGCCGGCCTCCAGGCGCGCCAGGCGGCGGCCGTCCAGGTCGAGCACCCAGACGCGGGCGGTGGTGTCGTCCGACACGCTGGCCAGCAGCGTGTTGTCGCTCGGGTGGAAGGCCATCTCGCGCACGGCGGCCTGGTGGCGCAGCGCCGTGTTCTGCTGTGCGCCGACCCAGGCGCCGCCGGCCTGGCCGCGCTTCCACACCAGCAGCGCACCACTGGCATCGCCACTGGCCAAATACTGGCCGTCGGCCGAAAACGCCAGGGTGTTGAGCGTGGCCGAGCGGTCGTCGCCGGTTTGCAGCTGCAGCCGCGCCAGCACGCCCTGCGGGCCCAGGTCCCAGAGCAGCAGCGTGCCGTTGTAGCAACCCACCGCCAGCTGCGCCGGCTGGCCGGCGCGCGCGCCGCTGTAGGCCACGCTGGACACTGCGTTGCCGCTGCCAGGGCAGGGCAGGTCGGCGCGGGTCTTGCCGTCCAGGGTCTGCAGTCGCACCTGGTAGTCGTCGGTGAAGCTGATGATCTGCTCGCCCAGCTGCCAGGCCCGCACCACGGTGGCGGGTGTGGCCACTTGGTGCAGGGCCTTGAGGCTGGCGCCATCCAGCAGCCACACGCTGCGCCCGCCCGCCACCAGCAGGCGCTGCCCGTCGTCGGTGTAACGGGCCTCGGTGAGGGGCTCGTCCAGCGGCAGCAATTGCGCGGTGCGCGCCACCTCCAGCGCCGACATGGCCTGGCGCAGCGCATAGTCGGCGCGCTGGTTGGTGCTGTCCTGCTGCAGCGCGCCCAGCGCCAGCCGGGCGCTGCGCACCGGGTCTTGCGCCTGCGCCAGCACTGCGCGGCTGACCAGCTCGCGCGAGCGGGCCTGGCTCTGCAGCGTGATGCCCACCACCGCCGCGGTGACCGACACCACCACCACCGCCGCCACCAGGCCGCGCATGCCCAGGCTGCGCAGCCGGTTGCGGCGCCGCGCCTGCTGCTCGGCTGCGGTGCTGGCGTCGAGAAACGTCTGGATCGCCTGCAGCCGGGTGGTGGCTTCGTCGGCCGTGCCGCCCAGGCACAGCTGCAGCCAGGCCGGGTTGGGCTGGTTGCGTTGCTGCCAGGCGCGGGCGCGCACCAGGTCCAGGCCGTGGCGCAGCTCGCCCTGGCCCTGGCCCTGGGCCTGGGCCTCGCGCACCAGGTCGTGCAGCTCGGTGCTGGCGTCGACCTCGGCCTGCACCCAGCCACCCAGCCGCGCCCACTGCCGCATCAGGCTTTCATGGCTGATGTCGACCACCGGGTTGTCGGCCAGCGGGCGTTCCGCCCCGGGCACCAGGAAGGCGGTGTCGGCGCGGCGGAAGCGTTCCACCACCTGGGTGACGGCGGCGGCGCCCTCGGGCGTGCCGCCGCCGCAGATGGCGCAGAGCTGGTTGAATTCCAGCGGGCGGCGCACTTCGGTGCCCTCGGCCACGCGCTCGGTCAGCGCGCGGAACACCCGCTCCACCGTGCCGCCGGGCGCGCCCAGCGTGCCCAGCGACTGCCAGGCCTCGTCGGCATGGTTGTTCAGCGCGCTGGCGGCGCCGCCGGTGGCCAGGTAGTCCTCCAGGTCGATCGGCCGGCTGCCGCCGGTGGCCTGGGCCCACTGCTGCCAGGTGCGTGACAGCGCATGCTGCATCACCGGCAGGTCGTCGAAATCGTCGCTCACGTCGTTGAGCAGGCGCTGCACCAGGCGCGGCGCGATGCGCGCGCCGCGCAGTTCCACCGGCTTGACGATGGCTTCCTTGCGCTGCTCGCGCTTCAGGCGCGGCACCAGGTAGCCGCCGCGGCTGGCGGCCTCGGGCAAGTCACGGAAATCGGCGCAGGCGCCCAGCGTGTCGCTGCGCAGCGTGATGACCACGCTCACCGGTGACGTGGGGTCGGCCGCGGCCTGCAGCAGCAGCTTGACGAAGGCGGCGGCCTCGTCGGGGTCGGCCATGCGCTTGAAGCGGAAGATCTCCTCGAACTGGTCGACCACCACCAGCACCCGCGCCGTGGCCGGCAGGCGCGAATTGCGCACCGCCTCCGCCAGGCCCAGGCCGCCCAGGCGCAACTGGCCGTAGAGCGTGTCGGCCCGCTGCGTCGTGGCATCACCGGCGGGCCGGTCGGCCGCCGGCGTGG
>JBBRJU010000396.1:0-3519 GCA_038218895.1 Burkholderiales bacterium | reverse complement strand
AGCCGGCTGATGCGGAACACCGGAAACCAGTCCTGCTCGTTGTAATAGCCAGTGTGGTCGCCGTAGGGGCCCTCCAGCGCATGCAGGTAGCCGTTCGCCTCCTTCACCGGAACGCCATGGGCGCTGCGGCCGCTGAAGCCAGGAGCCGCCACCGGAATGTGGCCTTCCAGCACCATCTCGGCCGTGGCCGGCACCTGCAGCATGCGGCCGGCCTCGCCCACCGCGCAGTCGACCAGTTCAGTGGCACTGCCACGCAGCAGGCCAGCAAACTGATATTCGCTCAGGCTGTCGGGCACCGGTGTGACGGCGCCCAGCGTGGTGGCGGGATCGGCGCCCAGGGCCACGGCCATCGGGAACGGCTGGCCGGGGTTGGCGCGGGCAAAGTCACGGAAGTCGAGCGCGCCGCCCCGGTGGGCCAGCCAACGCATGATGACTTCACGCGGGCCGATCACCTGTTGCCGGTAGATGCCGATGTTCTGGCGCAGCCGTGGCCGGGCGATGGCCTGCGGCCCCCGCGTGACCACCAGACCCCAGGTGATCAGCGGCGCCGCATCGCCAGGCCAGCAGGTCTGGATCGGCCAGCAGGCCAGGTCGATGGCGTCGCCTTGCAGTTCCACCTCGCGACAAGGGCCGTCGCGGCGCCGCACCGGCTTCATGTCCCACACCGCTTTCATCATCTGCACCAGGCGGCCGGCATCCTTCAGCCCCTGCGGTGGCTCAGGCTCTTTCAGCCGGGCCAGCAAGGTGCCGATGTCACGCAGTTCACCCACGTTCGCGGCGCCCATGCCCAGCGCCACCCGGCGCGGCGTGCCAAACAGGTTGGCCAGCACCGGCGTGCTGTACCCAGTGGGTTGGCTGAACCACAGCGCCGGCCCACCGGCGCGCAGCACCTGGTCGGCCAGGGCCGTCATTTCAAGTCGGGGGGACACCGGCTGGGCCACCCGCTTGAGCTCACCCATGCATTCAAGTTGAGCGGCAAAGTCACGCAGATCGCGGTATTTCATCGGATGAAAAGCATAAGAAGTGCCATTGATATACTTGACCGGTTATTTCAAGACTTTCTAAAATCCACGAGATCTTGAAATTTAAGGGTTTACCCTTGACGCTCAGGTGCCATGCGCCGGCCGTCCATTGGAATTCAAATTTGCGGGCCTGCCTGCCCCATGCAGGGTGCAAGCGGTCAAGCTTTTCATTATCGACCCCGCCCAGGGCGCACTGGTTTCACCGGTCCCTGCGCGCAGACGGGTCATCAACTTGAGGCTGACATGACAGCGAAAGCAAGCATTCGCGCGGCGTCCAGCGCCTGTGTCGAATCGGCGCGGGTGTTCCTGCGCGACGTGGGTGCCGGTTTGCTGGAGGTGAGCCACAACTCGCTGGCGCTGCTCGGTCTGGTGGTGGTGGGAGTGGCGCTGTTTGCCGGCGGCCGGGATGAGGTCCGCACCGCCGTCGAACGCCATGCGCTGGACTGGTTGGTGGCGCGGCAGGAAGCACGTGACCCGCAAGCGCGTGATCTGCAGCCCGAGCCAGAGCCCGGCGCCGTGGCACGTGCCACTGCGGCCGACCCCAAGGCCCTGCCCCGCCAGCAAGCCGCCGTCGCCACCTGGCTGGCACGCCGTTACAAGGTGGCGCCTGAGCCGGTGAGCCGCCTGGTCCAGGAGGCCTGGGCCGTGGGCCACCGCGTCGGGCTGGACCCGACGCTGATTCTGGCCATCATGGCGGTGGAATCCAGCTTCAACCCGTTTGCGCAGAGCCCGGTGGGGGCCCAGGGCCTGATGCAGGTGATGACCCGCGTGCACGACGACAAGTACGAGGCCTATGGCGGCATCCGCGCCGCGTTCGACCCGGTGGCCAACTTGCGGGTGGGTGTGCAAGTGCTCAAGGAATGCATCGCCCGGGCCGGCAGCCTGGAAGCCGGCCTGCGCTACTACGTCGGCGCAGCGATCAGCGGCGAGGACGGCGGCTACGTCGTCAAGGTGCTGGCCGAGCAACTGCATCTGCGGCAAGTGGCCGATGGCCGCAATGTGGCGGTCAACGCCAGCAACGCCGCTGCAGCACCAGCGGCGCCTGTCAAGGCCGAGATTGCCGACAACGCTGAACCGGCCGCACTGCCAGCCGCCAGCCCCAGCGCCCCGTTGCTGAACGGCGCACTGGTGGCGCTGAACCGTTGATGTCGCCAGCTTGGCCATTGCGCCAGCGTGGCCATTGCGTGATGTGTGGCGCCAGTTGTAGCTCCAGGCCCAGCGTCCTGTCCATCACCCGGCCGAACCGGTCCAACGGGCCCAACCGGCCCAACCGGCCCAACCGGCCCAACCGGCCCAACCGGCGCACCTGGCGCCCCTGGTCACTCGGTCAGCCAGTGCAGCGACGGCGTCCGCTACACTCTATGGGTTTGCGCGACTGGCGATACGGCTGACTGACGACAAGTTTGCTCAGCCCGAGGTGGGCCACCACCGTGGAGCGTGAACCGGCCCTTGCAAGGGCGGCCACTGCTGGCCGCCGCCGATCCAGCCGTGCGCCTGGGCAGCCCGGAGCCGGGTCGTGCATGTGTCGAAGGTGGGCAGCCACCGGCAGGCACCTGCGCTTGTCGCCGGGTCTCAACCCCACAGGACTGCCCCCATGTTTGACCGCACCCAATCCACCATTGCCCATGTCGACCCCGAACTGTGGGCGACGATCCTGCTGGAGAACGCCCGCCAGGAGGCCCACATCGAGCTGATCGCCAGCGAGAACTACGCCTCGCCGGCGGTGATGCAGGCGCAAGGCTCGCAACTGACGAACAAGTATGCCGAGGGCTACCCCGGCAGGCGCTACTACGGCGGCTGTGCGCATGTCGACGTGGTCGAGCAGCTGGCCATCGACCGCTTGAAACAGCTGTATGGCGCCGAAAACGCCAATGTGCAGCCCAACTCGGGCTCGCAGGCGAACCAGGCGGTGTTCTTCGGCCTGCTGCAGCCCGGCGACACCATCATGGGCATGAGCCTGGCCGAAGGCGGCCACCTGACCCACGGCATGCCGCTGAACATGTCGGGCAAGTGGTTCAAGGTGGTCAGCTATGGCCTGGACGCCGATGAGGCCATCGACTACGACGCGATGGAACGCCTGGCGCATGCGCACCGCCCCAAGCTGATCATCGCCGGCGCGTCGGCCTACTCGCTGCACATCGATTTTGAGCGGTTTGCTCGGGTGGCCAAGGCGGTCGGTGCCTACTTCATGGTCGACATGGCGCACTACTCGGGCCTGATCGCCGCCGGCGTGTACCCCAATCCGGTGCCGTTTGCCGACGTGGTGACCAGCACCACCCACAAGACCCTGCGCGGACCGCGCGGCGGCCTCATCCTGATGAAAGACGCGCTGGCCAAGCAGATCAACAGCGCCATCTTTCCCGGCATCCAGGGCGGCCCGCTGATGCATGTGATCGCAGCCAAGGCCGTCGCTTTCCAGGAAGCGCTGCAACCTGCCTTCAAGGTCTACCAGCAGCAGGTGGTGAAAAACGCCGTCGTGATGGCCGATACCCTGACA
>JBBRJU010000395.1:0-3521 GCA_038218895.1 Burkholderiales bacterium | reverse complement strand
GCTGCCGCGGGTGCGACAGCGCCTCGATCGAGCGCGCCACACCGGTGCCGTACATGTCGATCGCCTTCACCGCCAGGCCGGTCAGCGGCTTGAGCACGGCGTCTGACAACCAGTCGGTGTCGCCCTCGTCGTCGGCTTCTTCCTTGTGCCGGCGTGGGGGCGGGTCGATGCCGCCGTCGGTGATCGAGTTCACCACCGAGGTCAGCGCGATGCCGTCGCCGATGCAGTGGTGGATGCGGACGATGACGGCGCTGCCGCCTTCATAGCGCTGGACCAGATGGAACTGCCACAGCGGCCGGTCGTGGTCGAGCGGGGTGACGGTCAGCTCGCCGCAACGCAGCTGCAGCGCCTGGCGCTCGCTGCGGCCGCGCTGCTTCGGCAGCTTCTCCAGCACCACATGGCGGGTGATGTCGAAGTCGGTGTCCTCCACCCAGCAGGCACCCATCGCATCGGCCACCGCCTTGTAGCGGAAGCGCTCGTACTTCAGCAACCGGGTGGCGATGCGCTCGCGCAGCGCGTCCAGCGTGATGGCCGGGGTGAGCAGCCAGACACCGACGATCATCATCAGGTTGACGTCGTTGTCCATGCGCAGCCATGCGGTGTCCACCCTCGACATGCGGCGCTCGGCAGGTGCTGTCATCAAGGGGTCTCCTCGGAGCGGTTGTTCTGGCGGCGGCAGCTGCCGCGCGCGGATGCGCTGCACGATGCTGGGTAACATCGACGGCGTCAACACCGATTTTCACGCAACAGGAGACCGCAAATGTCTGATCTGAAAGCCCGCTTCGAGCAATCCGTCGCCGAGAGCAAGCAGTTGCCCGAAAAGCCCGACAACATGACCCTGCTGAAGCTCTACGCGCTGTACAAGCAGGCCAGCACCGGTGACGTGGATGGCAAGCGCCCGGGCTTCACCGACATGGTCGGGCGCGCCAAGTGGGACGCCTGGAACGGCCTGAAGGGCACCAGCGCCGATGGTGCGATGCAGGACTACATCGACCTGATCGAATCGCTGAAGTAGCCTGCGGCCTACTTCTTCGCCGGTTTCTTGGCGGGGGGCTTCTCGGCGGCGGCTCTCTCGGCGGCGGGTTTCTCGACGGATTTCTCGGCAGGCCTGGCAGCGGGTTTGGCAGGTTTGACGGCCTTGGTCCCGGCCGCCGCTGCCCCGAGCAACTCGTCCAGGTTTTTCTGGATCTCGCCTTCGATGGTCCTGGCAAACGCGCCGAGCAAAAAGCCGAGCCTGGCGTTCAGGTCGAAGTGGTCGGCGGCCACCACCAGCGTGCCGCTGACGCCGCTGCGGGTGAATTCCACCGTGTCGCTGGTTTCGCCTTCCAGCACGCTGCAGTCCATGCCGAACTTGCGCTCGGCCTGCTCCGCCCAGTCCCAGGCCACCTTGCGAGCCTTGCTCAGGCCCAGGCTGTGGTCGCGGTGGATGTGGATGTCGGGCATGGGGGTGGTCTCCCTCAGGGTTGGATGTTGTCGAGCGCCGCACGGCGCTGGCCGGGCGGCAGGGCTGCCAGGCGCCGCACTTGCGCATGGAAGCGTGCGAAGTCACTGCCCTGCTGGCGGAACAGCAGTTCGAACTGTGGCACCAGGCCATCGTAGGCGGCCTGCAGGGCCAGGCTGGCATTGTTGGCGCGGGCAAACCAGCCGTCGTAACCGTTGAACCCGGCCCAGGGGCCGCCGGCCTGCGCCTTCAGCGCCGCATGCTCGGCGCGCATGGCGGCCATCAGCACGGCCTTGCGTTCCAGCTTGGTGGCATCGTCGAGCGGGCCGGCGTACAGCGCGGCCAGGGCAGCGCGGGTGCGCAGGGTGACGGCGCGGAAATCAGCCGCACGCTGCGCCACCGCCGGGTCATCGGCGCTGCGGCCGGTGGCCGCCTGCCAGCGCGCCAGGCCCAGGCGCTCCACTGCCGTGGCGTAGCTTTCATTGAACATGGTGTCGTCTGCCGCGTACACCTGCTGGTGCGCCAGCTCGTGGAAGATCAGCCGCACCATGAAGGATTCGCTGCCGCCCACCAGGGTATTGAGCAGCGGGTCGCCGCCGACCCAGTTGCTCCAGCCCAGGGTGCTGTAGGCCGGCACGCCATAGACGCTGACCTCCAGCCCCTGCGCCCGCAGCGCGGCGCCCTCGGCCTCGGCGCTGGCCTGCTCGAAGTAGCCGCGGTAGCCCACGCAGCCCATCACCGGGTAGCACCAGGTCTTCAGCGTCAAGGACAGCGCGGGCGCGGCCACCACGTTCCACACCACCGCGCTGCGGCCCAGGTCGGCATGGCGGGTGTAGCTGGCGTTGTCGGGCAGGGCGAGGTCGGTGACGGCAAAGCGCCGCGCCTGTTGCGCCACCTGCAACCTGGACTTCAGCGCGGCAGACGCAGCGGGCTCGGCCAGCCATTGGTCGATCGGCTTGGCGCGCTGCAGCAGGTCGATGTGCCCGCCCACCGACTGGGCGTAATAGCCCACGGTGCCGCAGCCGCTGCCCAGGCAAACGGCGGCCAGCGCGGCAGCCACGGTGGCTGCACTGCCCAGGGCCGCCCACCTCATGGCCGCGCCGATGCGCACGTCTGCAGCAAGCCCGGGCGTCTCAAGCCGGTGCCACCTCGACCAGGCAGTCGTAGAAGGTGGGCGCGCGGCCGATGTCGGTGAGGCGCTGGCTGGTCAGCTCGTTCACATTGCTGCCGTCCATGCCCAGCTTGCGCCACCACACCCCCAGGCCGTTGACCACGCCGGGCCGCGCCCGGCTGCCCACCGCCGCCTTGCAACGGTAGCTGCCGCGGTCATTGAACACCCGCACCACCTGGCCGTCGGCGATGCCGCGGGCGGCGGCGTCGTCGGGGTGCATTTCCACCAGCGGCTCGCCTTCGATGCTGCGCAGGCTGGTGACGTTGACAAACGTGCTGTTGAGGAAATGCCGCGCCGGCGGCGAGATCATTGCCAGCGGAAAGCGCCGCGCCAGCTCGGGCGATGAATCACGGCTTTCGTAGGGTGGCACATAGTCGGGCACGCCCAGGCCGGGCGCGTCGACCATCGCCCGGCCGTTGGGTGTGTGAAAGCCGCCGTCGGCAAACGGCAATTCGGGCAGCGGCAGCTTGACCCAGCCGCGGCTGCTGAGCTGGTCGAAATCCAGCGTGGGCACGGCTTGGCGGGCCAGTTGCGCGTCGCTGTCGCGCAGGCAGGGGTCGCCCATGCCCATCTTCGACGCCAGGCGGCGAAAGATCTCGGTGTTGGGCAGCGCCTCGCCCACCGGCGCCACCGCCGGGTGGTTGATCAGCACGTAGGTGTGGCCGTAGCTGGTGTGCACGTCCAGGTGCTCCAGCTGGGTGGTGGCGGGCAGCACGTAGTCGGCATGGTCGGCGGTATCGGTGAGGAAGTGCTCCAGCACCACGGTGAACAGATCCTCGCGCTGGAAACCTGCCACCACCTTGGGCGATTCAGGCGCCACCGCCACCGGGTTGCTGTTGTAGACCACCACGGCGGCGATCTTCGGGCCAAACGCCGGTGAGGCATCACGCAGCAGGTCGTCGCCGATGG
>JBBRJU010000394.1:0-3521 GCA_038218895.1 Burkholderiales bacterium | reverse complement strand
CGATGGAGGTCACGAGAAGCCCGGAGTTGCCATTCGGACGCAGCGCGGTATCGATGTCGAACAGTTCGCCGGCGGCGGTGCGCAAGGTGAGCCAGGTGATCAGCTTGCGCACGAAATGGCCATAGACCTCCTGCGCGCGGTCGGGGTCGGGCTCGTCGGCGTCGTCGTAGAGGAACACCACGTCCAGATCACTGCCGTAGCCCAGCTCCTTGCCACCCTGCTTGCCGTAGGCGATGACGGCAAAGCTGGGCACCGGGCGGTGGTGCTGGCGCAAGCGCGGCCAGGCCCAGCGCAGCGTGCAGTCGAGCGTGGCGTCGGCCAGCGCCGACAGATCGTCGGCCACCTGCTCGACGGTGATCAGGCCTTCCACATCCCGCACCAGGGTGCGGAACACCTCGGCATGGTGGGCATGGCGCAGGGTGTCGAGCAGCGCGTCTTCGTTGTCTTCACCCGCGCGGTGCCAGGCCTGGTGGCGGTCATCGAGCCCGGCGATGTACTCGGCGGCATGGAAGCGCTCATGCAGCAGCCGCTCGTCGGACAGCTCGTCGATCACGCCCGGGTGGCGCATCAGGTACTGCATCGGCCAGCGCGCCAGGCCCAGCAGGCGCAGCAGGCGGCGCAGTACCTCTGGCCGCTCGGCCAACAGGGCCAGGTAGCTGTCGCGGCGCAGCAGCGGTTCCAGCCAGTCGATGAAGCGCAGGGCGGCCGCTTCAGTGCAATCGCCGTCTTCGATGCACACGCCGGTGCGCTGGATCAGTCGGCCCAGGCGCAGCTTGGTCTCTTCACGCAGGGCCAGCACGCGCGGGTGCTCGCGCCAGGGCTTGACGCGTGCCGCCAGCCCCGGCGGCAGGCGCTCCAGCAGCAGGTCGCTGTCGATCGCCTGCTGGGCCGGGCCGCAGGTCTTGCAGCCGTTGCGGGCACCGCCGTCCTGGCTGTCATGCAGCAGGGAATCAAATTCATTGGCCACCAGTTCGCGGATCTCGCACAGCCGGTCGAGCAGGCCACAAGCCCGGGACAGCCCGGCGCCCGGTGTCTCGCACAGGCCCATCGACCGGGCGATCCAGTCCAGGTCGGCGTCATTGGTGGGCAGCAGGTGGGTCTGCTGGTCGTCCAGGAACTGGATGCGGTGCTCCACCTGGCGCAGGAACACATAGGCCTGGTCCAGCTTCAGCGCGGTCTCGACCTTCATCAGCCCGCAGCCGGCCAGCTTCTGCAGGCTCTTGCGCGTGCTGCGGGTGCGGATTTCGGGGAACTGCCCGCCGCGCACCACCAGCAGCAGCTGGACGATGAACTCGATCTCGCGGATGCCGCCGCGCGACAGCTTCACGTCATTGGCCCGCTCGGGCCGGCCGGCGGCGCGGCGCTGGGCTTCCTCGCGGATCTTGCGGTGCAGCTGGCGCAGCCCCTCGAAAATGCCGTAGTCCAGATAGCGGCGGTAGACAAAAGCCGAAACCAGGCTGCGCAGCGGCAGCGCCCGGCCGGTGGCCACTGCAGCACGCGGTGCCACCACCCGGCTCTTGAGCCAGGCAAAGCGCTCCCACTCGCGGCCCTGCACCTGAAAATACTCTTCCAGCATGCCCATGCTGACCACCGGCGGGCCCGAGTTGCCGTTGGGCCGCAGCGCCAGGTCGACCCGGAAGACAAAGCCGTCTTCGGTGGTGTCGCCGATCAGCGCATACAGCCGCTTGGCGACCTCGGTGAAATACTCGTGGGCGCTGACGCATGCCTTGCCGTCGGTCTGGCCATCGTCCTCGTAGACATAGATCAGGTCGATGTCGGACGACACGTTCAGCTCGCGCGCGCCGAGCTTGCCCATGCCGATGATCCAGAAGTCGATCACCCGGCCCTGGGCGTCACGCGGGGGGCCGAAGCGCAGGTCCTGTTCGGCGCGCGCGGCAACCAGCGCCATCTCCAGCGTGGCCTCGGCCAGCGCCGTCATCGCCTGGGTGATATGGGCCAGCGCCGCCGACTGTTCCACGTCCAGCACCGCCAGCCGCTCCAGCACCAGCTGGCGCGCCACCCGCAGCGCCGACGGCAGCGGGCGGCCGCCAGCCCGCAACTGCAGCACCAGCGCGGTGATGCCGGCGGCATCGGGCAGGCCGGGCGGCAGCAGCGGCAGATCGACCGCATAGCGCCGGCGAATGCGCTGCACGAAGCGGCTGTGGTCGGCGGCCGCACGCGGCGCGGATGTGTCGGGCAGGTGAAGTTCGGAACCCATGGCGCGCCTGAGGCTCTGTGCTAGATTGCCTTGCAGCCAGGCGCCCTGCGGCGCTGCGCCGCAGGCACAAGGACTGGCGGGGCTGGCACAGGCGAACTGCGCAGCCGCAGGCTGATCTCACGCACGGCGCACCGGTTCTCGCTCCTCATCCATGCCTCACTCGTCGTTGTCAGCTGCGGTGCACCAACCGGCCCGCCGTTGGGGTCGCCCTGCATCGCAAGGGCTGCGGCGCTGGGTTTGGCGCTGGGGTCGGTGCATTTCGCTGTTGTTGTTGTTGGCAGGTCTCACGGTGGCTCTGGCGGCTTGGTTGAGCCTGCAATGGCTGATTCTGCCGCGTCTGGACGACTGGCGCCCTCAGGTCGAACGCCTGGCCACGCAGACACTGGGGCATCCGGTGCAGATCGGCCAGCTGGTCGCGCAAGGCGGCGGCTGGCTACCCACCTTCACGCTGCACGACGTGGTGCTGCGCGACCCGGCCGGCCATGAAGCGCTGCGCCTGCCCCGGGTGCAGGCGGCGCTGTCGGTGCCGTCGCTGCTGGCCCTGCGGCTGCGGTTTGCACAATTGCTGATCGAGGACGCCCGCATGGATGTGCGGCGGGACGCCGCTGGCCGCCTGTTCGTCGGCGGCCTGGCGCTGGGCAGCGGTGGGCCGGCACTGGCCGATGGTGGCGCCGCCGACTGGCTCTTCGAGCAGCATGAGATCCTGGTGCGCGGCGGCACCCTGCGCTGGCTGGACGAGCAGCGCCAGGCGCCGGTGCTGGCACTGGCCGACGTGCAGCTGCTGCTGCGCAACCGCGGCCGCCGGCATGCGCTGCGGCTCGATGCCACGCCACCGCCCGACTGGGGCGACCGCTTCGCCATCATCGGCGAGGCACGCGGTGCGCTGCTGACGCGCGCCGGCGACTGGCGCCGCTGGAAGGGCAGCTTGCATGCCCACCTGCCGCGCGCCGACGTGGCCCAGCTGCGCCACCACGTCACGCTGCCGGTCGACCTGCAGCAGGGCCGCGCCGCCCTGCGGGCCTGGATCGACTGGGACCAGGGCCTCCCGCAAGCGCTGACCTTGGACGCGGTGCTGCGCGACGTGTCGGTGCAGCTGGGCCGCACGCTGGCGCCGATCGGCCTGGCCGACCTGCGCGGGCGCCTGGTGGCCGAGCGCCAGGGGCCGGGCGTGCGCCTGGCCCTGCAGGGGCTGGGCTTCACCACGCCCGAAGGCGCGGTGTGGGCGCCCAGCCAGCTGTCCCTGCAGTGGCGTCCGGCAGCACCAGCACCAGCACCAGCACCAGCACCAGCACCAGCACCAGCA
>JBBRJU010000393.1:0-3525 GCA_038218895.1 Burkholderiales bacterium | reverse complement strand
AGCGCATCCGCCGGCTGGTCAACCTGGAAGGCTTCGGCCTGCCCGATCTGCCCGCCGCCGACGCACCTGCCCGCCTGGCCACCTGGCTGGACGCGCTGAAGGCCCCGCAACGCCTGAAGCCGTATACCAGCCTGGCCGAGGTGGCGCAGCGCCTGCAGCAGAACAACCGGCGACTGCCGGCAGACAAGGCGCTGTGGCTGGCGGCCCAGTGGTCGGCCCCCGATGCCGATGGCCAGTGGCGGCTGCTGGCCGACGCAGCGCACAAGCGCATCAACCCGGTGCCCTACCGCGCGGCAGATGCCATCGCCACCTGGCAGCGCATCAGCGCGCCGCTGCTGTGGGTGCAAGGCGAGCGCAGCCGGCTCGACAGCCATTGGGACGGCCGCTACAGCCTGGCCGAATTTCAGCAGCGCCTGGCCCATGTGGCCCAGGTACGCCAGGTGGCGCTGGCCGACGCCGGCCACATGCTGCACCACGACCAGCCCGAAGCGCTGGCCGAAGCGCTGATTCATTTCCTGGCCTGACCCCTAGAGGGCGGCGCGGGCTTTGCATCCGGCGCCGTCCTTGGCGCTGGCACTGCCGCTGGGACTGGCGCAGTGCAGCCCATCCCAGCAGCGGCCGCAGTGCGGTTGCTCAGTCCACCGGCGTGAGCTTGGCGATTGCCAGCGCCAGCCATTTGGCGCCGTGGCGGCCGAAGTTCACCTGGGCGCGGGCGTCCGGGCCGTTGCCTTCCAGCGTCAGCACCACGCCTTCGCCGAACTTGGTGTGGAACACCGACTGGCCCACCCGCAGGCCGTGGCTGGGCGGTGTCTTGCTGACCATCGGCGGTGGTGCCGGCGGCGCAGCAAAGGATGGGCGGGCGGCGACCCTGCCCGCCCCCACCACCGAGCCCAGCCCGGTGCCGCGCTGCCAGGCCTGCTGGTATTCCTTGGCATAACCCGAGCCGAAGCCGGCGTTGCGCGGCGTCAGCCACTTCAGCGCGCCTTCGGGCAATTCATCGAGGAAGCGGCTCTTGACGTTGTAGCGCGTCTGGCCATGCAGCAACCGGGTCTGGCTGAAGCTCAGGTAGAGCCGCTTGCGGGCGCGGGTGATGGCCACGTACATCAGCCGCCGCTCTTCTTCGAGACCATCGTTGTCGCTCATCGCGTTTTCGTGCGGGAACAGTGCCTCCTCCAGCCCGGTGATGAACACGCAGTCGAACTCCAGGCCCTTGGCGCTATGCACCGTCATCAGCTGGATCGCGTCCTGCCCCGCCTGCGCCTGGTTGTCCCCGGCCTCCAGTGCCGCGTGGGTGAGAAAGGCAGCCAGCGGCGACACGATCTCGCCGGTTTCGGCGTCGGGCGTCAAATCCACCGCCGCCCGCGCCGGCGGCAGGCCCACCGCCATGCTGCCCGGCCCGCCGGTTTCATCGACCGGCAGGGCCACCGCGTCCTTGCCGAAACCCTCTTGCGTGACGAAAGCCTCGGCCGCGTTCACCAGTTCGCCCAGGTTTTCGATGCGCTCGGCGCCTTCTTTCTCGGCCTTGTAAAAATCGACCAGGCCCGAGCGGTCGAGCATCTGCTCGATGATCTCGCGCAATGTCAGGCCGCGCGTGCGCTCGCGCAACTGGTCGACCAGGCCGGTGAAGGCCAGCAGGTTGGCGCCGCCCTTGCCCACGCCTTTGCCAATGACCGCGCCCACGCTCTGGTACAGGCTGCGCCCGCTGCTGCGCCCGGCATCGGTCAGCAGCTCGATGGTGCGCGCGCCGATGCCCCGGGTCGGAAAGTTGACGACCCGCAGGAACGCCGTGTCGTCGTTCGGGTTCTCCAGCAGCCTCAGATAGGCCAGTGCATGCTTGACCTCGGCCCGCTCGAAGAAGCGCAACCCGCCATACACCCGGTAAGGCACACCGGCATTGAACAGCGCGCTCTCCATCACCCGGCTCTGCGCATTGCTGCGGTAGAGGATGGCGATTTCACTGCGCGGCGTGCCACTGCGGTGCAACTGCTGGGCTTCGTCCAGCAGCCATTGCGCCTCGGCGTAGTCGCTGGTGGCCTCGGCCACGCGCACCGGCTCACCGGGCCCGGCCTCGGTGCTCAGGTTCTTGCCCAGGCGGCGCAGGTTGTGGCTGATCAGCGCATTGGCGCTGTCGAGGATGTTGCCGAAGCTGCGGTAGTTGCGCTCCAGCTTGATCACCTGCTTGACACGGTATTCGCGCTCGAAGTCGGCCATGTTGCCCACCTGCGCGCCGCGAAAGGCATAGATGCTCTGGTCGTCGTCGCCGACAGCGAACACGCTCTGCTGCGAGCCCGAGGATTCGGCGTTCCCCGCCCTGTCGGGCGGGGGTGCAAACATCTTCAGCCAGGCGTACTGCAGGCGGTTGGTGTCCTGGAACTCGTCGACCAGGATGTGGGCGAAGCGGTGCTGGTAATGCTCGCGCAGCGCGGTGTTGTCGCGCATCAGCTCATAGGTGCGCAGCATCAGCTCGGCAAAGTCGACCACGCCTTCACGCTGGCACTGGTCTTCATAGGCCTGGTAAATCTCGACCATTTTGCGCGTCTGCGGGTCGTGCGCATCCACGTCCTTGGGGCGCTCGCCGTTGTCCTTGCGCGCGGCGATGAACCAGCCCACCTGCTTGGGCACGAAGCGCTCTTCGTCGACGCTCATCGCCTTCATCACCCGCTTCACCGCCGACAGCGAATCGGCCGTGTCGAGGATCTGGAAGCCCTGCGGCAGCGCCGCCAGCTTCCAGTGCGCCCGCAAAAAGCGGTTGCACAGGCCGTGGAAGGTGCCGATCCACAAGCCGCGCACGGGCACCGGCAGCATTGCCGTCAGCCGGTGCAGCATCTCCTTGGCCGCCTTGTTGGTAAAGGTGACGGCCAGCACGCCCCCGGGCGAGACTTGGCCGGTCTGCATCAGCCAGGCGATGCGCGTTGTCAGCACGCGGGTCTTGCCGGAACCGGCGCCGGCCAGGATCAGCGCCGGCACCGCTGGCAAGGTCACGGCGGCCAGCTGTTCGGGGTTCAGGCCCTCCAGCAGCCGCGAGGCCGGCGCGTCGGCACGGACGGCCGCCGACAGGGCGGCGTAGGGGCTGTCAGGCGCAAACGAATCGGGGGAAGGTGGCATCGGGGCATTCTAGGCAGCGGGTCATGCGGCCCAGCCCCGTGCTGCCCAGCCCCGAGCGCGTCAGCGCGCGCCGGTGTCGTGGTGCGTCAACATCGCCCAGCTGGGCGCAAGTCCACCGAGGTCCTCGGAGGCCGCCGCGGCCAATGCCGGCGGCAGGTGGCCCACCACCGGCGCTGCGGCCTGCTGCTCCGTTCGCACGTCCTCGGTGTGAATGCGCAGACGCTGCAGCGGCTCGTCGGGCGAGCGGCCGACGCTCAGCCGCTTGAGCAGGGCCTGGTGGGCGCGCGCCTCCAGCCAGCGCACCAGATCTTCGGGCGGCAGCGGACGACTGAACAGGTAGCCCTGCATCTCGTCGCAGCCCAGTTCACGCAGACGTTCCGCCTGGGCCTCGGTCTCGACCCCCTCGGCGATGACGTTGCC
>JBBRJU010000392.1:0-3529 GCA_038218895.1 Burkholderiales bacterium | reverse complement strand
TGCTCGCCGAAGGTGGTGATGGATTCGCTTTTCGACGGCAGCAGCATGGGCGCGCGGCCCGACGGTGGCGTAGCGCGCCGGGTGCGGCGGCGGGCCAGGTCGGCTTGCGGCTGGGGGCCGCTGCGGCTGGCGGCGGGCGGGGCGGCATCGGCATCGGCATCGGCGGCCAGGCCCGGCGACGCGGCCAGCGGCAGGGCTTCCAGCCACAACCACACCGGCGCCACGTCGGTCGGCTGCAACGGGGCGTGATGGGCCATCGTCGCCTGGCCACGCAGGGCGGCCTGCACACGGGCCTCGGCCAGGGCCGCCGAGGGTGCCAGGCGCCCGGGCAGCGGGCGCTGCGCCAGATGGGCGGCCAGCAAGCGTTGCCAACGTGGCACCAGACCAGGGCAGCACTGCAATGCGGCAGCGGTGGCCGCTGCATTGGCCTGCAACCAATCCACCCCAGCGGGGTGTGCCGGCGCATGCGCCGGAACATGCACCGCAGCCAGCGCCGCCAGCCACAGGTACAGATCACGGTTGAGCGCCGCGTCGTCGAACAACGCGATCACCGGCGGCAGAGCCAGCACCTCGCCGTCCAGCTGGCTCACAGGTGCACGTTGGCCGCTGCCGGCCAGGCGCTGCAACCAGCTGCGTGGCCCGCCGATGCGTGCCGCCGCCGCAGGCACCACACGCACGCCCGGCGCACCGCCTGCGGCACGGTAGAGCATCTCCACCGGCAACTGCACCGTGCCCAGGGCCACGGCATGGGCGGCATGGCTGCGGTCAGCCATGCGGCTGACCAGGCGGTGCCAGTGCGCGCCGACCCAGACTTCCATCTCAAGGCTCCTGGCGCCGTTGTTTCAAGGTCTCGCGCACCGCATCCAGGCCGATGTGCCATTCCAGGCTGGGTGCCTGGTTGCGGGCGCCATGCGAGGTGTCGCAGGCCGACAAGCACTGGCCACATTGCACACACGAGAACATCAGGCGCTTGATGTTGCGCGGCTTCAGCCGCATCGGGCAGACCTGGTCGCAGGCGGCGCCGGCAGGCGCTGCGGGCGTGCTGCAGCTGCGGCAGTCACGCGCGCGGTCGCGGTCAAAGGCCACCACCAGGCCACGCGGGTTGGCCATCCAGGCCAGGCTCTGGAACAGGCCGACCGCACAGCCAAAGCGGCAAAACAGATGGCGCGCGAACAGGAATTCAGCCGTGAACACGCCTGTGGCGATCAGCAGAAAGCGCGCCTGGTTCGGCGTGGACTGGCCCGCCAGCAAGTTGCCCCACACTTCTGCCGGCGGCAGCAGGTAGCTGAGCAGCGTGATGGCCCAGGTGAAGCCGCAGACCAGGCACGACAGCGCAAACAGCGGCCACCAGCGCCGCTGCGGCTGGCGCCCGCCGCGCAGCGTGGGCTGGGCATCCCACACGCTGAGCTTGCCGCAGGCGCGGTGCAGCAAGTCGTTGAGCAGCTCCACCAGCGAGAAGTGCGGGCACAGCCAGCCGCAGTACAGCCGGCCCCAGCGCCAGGCCACGGCCAGAAACCCCGCCACCAGCAACAGCAGCGGCAGCATGCCGCGCCACATGATGTCCAGCGCCGCCTGGGTGGCCGTGCTCTCGCCACGCAGCAAGGCGTCGATGCCCAGGTTCCACCGCATGCCCAGCACCCAGAGCTGGGTGTGATCGAGGTCGAAGCGCAGCAGGTTCAGCGCCGGCGCCAGCAAGAACAACACGAAGAAACCGACCTGGGTGGTGCGGCGCAAGCGCTGCAGCCGGGCCAGGCGTGCCTGGCCTGCAACTTGGCTTGCAACTCGGCCTGCAACTCGGCCTGCAGGTGGCATCAGTCGCCCACCACCGCAAGCACCACCTCGGCCAGGGCGGCCGCGGTGTCGGCATCATCGGTGAGCGCGTCGACAACTGCGGCCCGGCAGGCGGGGGCCAGCGGCATGCCTGCAACCACCAGGCGCGCGGCCATCACCAGCAAACGCGTGCTGGCGGTTTCTTCCAGGTCATGCGCGGTGAGGCGGCGCAAGGCCTGGGCCAGCAGCACCAGGGCCGTGGCCGTGGCGGCCGCACAGCCACTCTCGGCCTGCACGATGGCCTGCTCCACCGCAGCGCTAGGGTAGCCCAGCGTCAGTGCCACGAAGCGCTGGCGGGTGCTGGGCTTCAGACCTTTCAGCAGGTTCTGGTAGCCCGGGTTGTAGCTGATCACCAGCATGAAGTCGGCTGGGGCCTGCAGCAGCTCACCGGTGCGCTCGATGGGCAGGCTGCGGCGGTCGTCGGCCAGCGGGTGCAGCACCACGGTGGTGTCCTTGCGTGCCTCGACCACCTCGTCGAGATAGCAGATCGCGCCCAGGCGCACCGCCCGTGCCAGCGGGCCGTCACACCACTGGGTGTCACCCCCGCCGATCAGGTGGCGGCCGACCAGGTCGGCCGCACTCAGGTCGTCGTGGCAGCTCACCGTGATGAGCGGACGGCCCAGCCGGGCGGCCATGTGCTCCACAAGCCGGGTCTTGCCACAGCCGGTGGGGCCCTTGATCAGCAGTGGCAGCCGGCTGGCATGGGCACGGGCAAACAGCGCGCATTCGTCGGCCTGGGCGGCGTAATAGGGCACTGCTGCCTGGTGCACGGCTTGCAGCGCCTGCAAGCCACCGGTCATTTCCATGGCGGGCTTCAGGCGGTGCGCAGGCGGCCGCCTTGGGCATCACCTGCATCCTGTGCAGCGACTTCACCCTTGGCCGGGCCGATGAAGAAGCTGGCCAGGTACACCAGCAGGCCGATCAGGAACATCACGCCACCGCCCACCCGAATCCAGTAGAAGAAGCGCAGCTGTTCCTGGGTTTCCATGAAGCTCATGGCACCGGTTGTGGGCATGCGCTGCAGCCACACCTGCAGGATGCCCGCGCCGGTGAGCGACAGCACCATCACGGCCATGCCGATGGTCATGATCCAGAAGCTCCACATCTCGTAGGCCTGGGCGCGCTTGCAGTTGGCCTCACGCCCACGCAGCTGCGGCATGGCGTAGCTGATCACTGCAATCACCACCAGCACATAAGCACCATAAAAGGCCAGGTGGCCGTGCGCTGCAGTGATCTGCGTGCCATGGGTGTAGTAGTTGATCGGGCTGAGCGTGTGCAGGAAGCCCCACAGCCCCGCGCCCAGGAAGCCCATCACCGCCGTGCCCACCGCCCAAAGCACCGCCGCCTGGTTGGGGTGGTCGCGCTTGCGGCGCTGCACCATGTTGAAGGCGAACAGGGTCATCATGAAGAACGGGATCGGCTCGAACGCGCTGAAGACACTGCCCACCCACAGCCAGTAGCCCGGCATGCCGATGAAGAAGAAATGGTGGCCGGTGCCCAGGATGCCGGTGACCAGCGCCATGGTGACGATCAGGTACAACCACTTGTCGATCACCTCGCGGTCGACGCCGGTGGTCTTGATCAGCACATAGGCCAGCAGCGCGCCCAGGATCAGCTCCCAGGTGCCCTCGACCCACAGGTGCACCACGAACCACCAGTACATCTTGTCGCGCACCAGGTTGCCAGGGTTGACGAAGGA
>JBBRJU010000391.1:0-3542 GCA_038218895.1 Burkholderiales bacterium | reverse complement strand
CCAGGGCTCGGTGGGCTGCAGCGCCAGCGCGCGCCGTGCGGCAGCCTCGGCCAGGTCGAGCCGGTGGCATTGCTCCCAGCCAAAGGCGGCCAGGCCATGCACCGTGGCCACCGCGGGCGCGGCGGCCACCGCCGGCAGCGCCAGCTTCAGCAGGGTGGGCGCGTCGCCCAGGTTGAAGGCGTGGTACTGGCCCAGCTTGATGGCGGCCAGGTCCCGCGGGTGGTCGTGCGCCAGGGCGCCGTGCAGCGCCAGCGCGCCACCCAGGTCGCCGTCGACCCAGCGCACCACCGCCTCGGCCAGGCGGCGCTCGCGTTCGGTGGCCGGCAGGCCGGCCTGGCGTGCGCGGGCCAGGTGGGCGCGTGCCTTGGGCGGGCCGGCGGGTGATTCGCTGAACATCCACAGCACCGCCGCACAGGTCTGCACCACCAGGCTGTCGTCGACCTCGGCCGCCGGCAGCACCGCCAGGATGCTGGGCGTGTAGTTCAGAAAACCGGTGATGAAGCCGTTGACCGCTGCCGCGCTGGCAGGCTGCTGCAGCGTCAGCACCTGGCCGAAGGGGTCTTGCGCCGTGACCATGGGCGGGCTCATGCCCAGCTCAGCGCCGACAGGTCGTTGGCCGAGATCGGCATGTCCTTCCACACCCCCTTCAGGCGCGCTGCGGCCACGGTGATGGCGGTGGGCTGGTACAGGTAGGCCAGCACTGCGTCGTCGGCCACCAGGCGCTGGGCGTCGGCCAGCAGCTTCAGCCGCTGCGGCAGGTCGGCGGTGCTGTTGATCTGGTCCCACAGCGCATTGAACTTCGGGCTGTCGTAGTTCCAGTAATAGCCGGGCCGGGCGAAGTTGCCGAGGTCCAGCGGCTCGACATGGCTGATGATCGTCAGGTCGTAGGCCTTCTGGCCGTACACGCCGCTCAGCCACTGCGCCCATTCCACGTTCTCTTGCCGGGCCATGATGCCGACCTTGGCCAGCATCGCGGCGATCACCTCGCCGCCGGTGCGCGCATACGGCGCAGGCGGCAGCTTCAGGCTCAGTTCCAGCGGGCCCACGCCGGCCTCCTTCAGCAGCGCCCTGGCACGCTCGGGGTTGTAGGCGTTCACGGCGGTCAGGTCGACATAACCGGGTGCGCCTGGCACGTAGAAGCTGCCGATGGGCGCGCCAAAGCCGTTGGCCACGCCGTCGATCACCTGCTTGCGGTCGATGGCCATGGCAATGGCGCGGCGCACCCGCACGTCGTCCAGCGGTTTCTTCTTGTTGTTGATGGCCAGCACCGTCTTGGCCCGGGTGCCGCCCACCAGCACCTGGAAGCGCTTGTCGGCCCGGAACTGGCCCAGGTTGCGTGCCGCCGACACCCGCGGGAACAGGTCGACATCGCCCGCCAGCAGGGCCGCCACCTGGGCTGCCGCGTCGCTGATGAAGCGGATGGTCACGCGGCGCAGCGCCACCGCATTCACGTCGCGGTAGCCGTCCCAGCGCGCCAGCACCAGGTTGTTGCCCTTGGCCCAGTTTTCCAGCCGGTAGGGCCCGGTGCCCACCGGCTGGGTGTTGTTGGTGGCCACGCTCTTGGGCTCGACGATCACCGCCGTGGCCTGGCCCACCTGGAACAGGAAATCGGGATTGGTGTTCTTCAGGGTGATCACGACCGTCAGGTCGTCGGTGGCGCGGATGTTGACGATGTTGGCAAACACCGCCTTGTCCTTGTTGGTGCTGTCAGCCGCCGCCGCGCGCTCGAAGGCGAACTTCACCGTGGCCGCGTTGAACGGCTCGCCGTTGTGGAAGCGCACGCCCGGGCGCAGGCTGAAGGCCCAGGTCTTGTTGTCGGGCGTCACCGTCCAGCGGGTGGCCAGCAGCGGGGCGATGGAGGAATCGGCCCGGATCTTGGTGAGCGTCTCCAGCAGGTTGTACTGCACCACCTCGGCGATGGCGGATGCGGCGCCTGCCGTCGGGTCCAGGCCCGGTGGCTCCAGCGTCATGGCCAGCACCAGGGTGTCTTTCTTGCGCTGGCCCCAGGCAGAGGTGGCCAGCCCGGCCAGGGTGGCGCTGGCGGCTGCACTGGCGGCGGCTGCGATGGCGGTGCGGCGGCGGATCATCGGCGGGCTCCTGAACGGCAACAGGCCGTCGAGCCTGGATGGTAGCGGCGCCCCTGGCGTGGTGGCGCATGGCGCAGGCCGCGGGTCAATGCGCGCCGTCCAGCAGGCGTTGTGGTGCCAGTTGCCACACCGCCGCCGCCATCGCCGGTGGCACCGGGCTGCCGGCGGCGGTGCCACCGGAATGCAGGCTGTCCAGCAGGCGCAGCAGCGTGCCCGGATGCGGCAGCAGCGCGCCGTGGAACAGCGGCCTGCCAGCGCGCAGCACCATCACCGTGGGAAACGTGGCGATGTCCAGCGCATCGTCGCCCAGGGCGTCGGCATCGTCCTCGATGTCGATCCAGGCGAAGCGCACGCCGGGGTGCTGCGCTGCCACCGCTGCCAGCACCGGGCGGTAGGTATCGCAGGTGGTGCACCAGCCTGCGCAGAGGCAGGCCACCAGCAGGGAATCGTCCATCGCTGGCAGTCTGCCATGGCCAGACAAGGCCGACATGCCAGGAACCGACAGGCACGGCACCGACATGCACGGGGCCGCCCTGCAGACGGACACGCGCCCGCCTCAGACCAGTTCCTGCACCGCCAGAAAGTGGCAGCTGCTGCCAGTGATGACAAACAGGTGCCAGACCAGGTGGCTGTAGGGCATGCGCCGGTCGAGCAGGAAGAACACGCAGCCCAATGAATAGGCCACGCCACCGGCCACCATCAAGTGCAGACCCGCCGGCGTCAGGGCGGTCAGCATCGGCAGGGCCACCGCTGCCACCAGCCAGCCAAAGACCAGGTACAGCAGCGTCGATGCCACCTGGTGCTGCAGCCGGTTGCCGAGCTTCATCGCCATGCCCAGCAGCGCCACGGCCCACACCACGGCCAGCGTGGTGCCGCCCTCGCCACGCTGCAGGGCCGCCAGCGCAAACGGCGTGTAGCTGCCGGCGATGAAGATGAAGATCACCGCGTGGTCGCATTTGCGCAGCCAGCGTTTGGCCGCGCCCGCCGGTGCCGCGTGGTAGACCGCCGACACCAGGTACATCAGCACCATGCTGGCAACGAACACCGTCACCCCCAGCTGGCGCATCGGGTGCTGGGCCACATCCACCTGCTGCGCCAGCGCAGGCATCGCAAACAGCGCCAGCACGCAGCCCAGCGCATGGCTGGCGGCATTGGCGCGCTCTTCCCGGCCGGTCTGGTTGAACGGCGACTCGTCTTGCATGCACTGCCCCGGTTGTGGCGGCGCTCCGGCAGCACCGCCCCATGGCAGGTTTTCGGCCGCCGCTGGCCGGACTGCAGCGTCCAGTTGTGCCAGCGGCATTGCAAATGCAAGCAGTTGTGCAGGCCGGTGTGGTGCGGCACGCAGCCCACGGGCTTTGCCGGCGCGCCTGCCGCAGCGTGCCGGCGGCCAGCACAATCGGCGCCCACCATGCCGCCGCGCCACTTGCCCCCCACCGCCCCGACCTGGCTGGCCAC
>JBBRJU010000390.1:0-3544 GCA_038218895.1 Burkholderiales bacterium | reverse complement strand
TGGGCCCGAGCGAGATGGTGGTGTGCGTCGACGAATCCTGGGGCGGCTTCGGCAACCAGGGGCAGGCCCTCTTCAACGACGACGGCGAGCCCAGCGAGTTCACCCTGAACGTGCAGAGGCAGTTGGAGGCGTTCGAGCAGGAGGTGGAACGTACCCGCCTGGCCGGCGCCGTGCTGGTGGAGAAGGGCCTGCTGCGTGACATGCGCTTCGACGCCACCCTGCCCGACGGCAGCAAGCTGACGGTCGACGGCTTTCTCACGGTCGACGAAGACAAGCTGGGCAAGCTGAGCGACGCTGAACTGGTGGCGCTGAACCGCAACGGCCTGATGGGCCTGATCCATGCGCACCAGATTTCACTGGGCAACATGGCGCGCCTGGTGGAATGGCATGTCGAGCGGCAGGCGGCCGCAGCCGCCGGTTGAGCCCCGCCGCCGGCTGAGACCCGCCACCGCCCCCGCCCTGCGCTGCCTGAACCCCGCATCGCCATGAGTGCCGAGCGCCCGGACAAATGGCCAGTGCGGCCAGCGCATGGCCCTCGGCATCGGCATGCAGCAGATCAGCCCACACGCTGGTTGGCGGCGCTGCGGTCCAGGTTGAAGCGCAGGGCCCGCCATCCCACCGGAGACTTCGATGAGCCTGCGCACCACGCCCCCGTTCCGCGCCGACCATGTCGGCAGTTTCTTGCGCCCGAAGTACCTGATCGACGCGCGTGACCAATACTTCGTGCACAAGTCGATCAGCGCCGAGCAGCTGCGTGCAGTCGAAGACAAGGCCATCACCGAGATCGTGCAGTTCCAGCAGGACGTGGGGCTGCAGAGCATCACCGACGGCGAATTCCGCCGCACCTACTTCCACATCGATTTCCTGGCGCAGCTGGGCGGGGTCAAGACCGACATCCCGGTGACCGTACTGCGTGCCGACGGCAGCGAGGAGCTGGCGCCGCCGGTGATCCGCGTGGTCGACACCGTGCGCCATGTCAAGGACATCCAGCGCGCCGATTTCGACTACCTGCAGAGCCAGGTGGCGGCGTTTGCAAACCCCGGCCTGACGCCCAAGGTGACGATCCCCAGCCCGACCATGCTGCACTTCCGCGGTGGCCGTGCCGGCATCAGCCGCACCGCCTACCCCGAGCTGGACCCGGCCTTCTACGACGATGTGGCCACCGCCTATGGCGCCGAATTGCAGAGCCTGTTCGACGCCGGCTGCCGCTATGTGCAGATGGACGACACCAACCTGGCCTACCTGTGCGACGAGAAGATGCGCGAGGCCGCCCGCCTGCGTGGTGACGACCCCAACGAGCTGCCGCACCGCTATGCCGGCTTCATCAACAAGGTGGTGGCCCACAAGCCGGCCGGCATGATGCTGGCCATGCACCTGTGCCGCGGCAACTTCAAGAGCACCCATGCGGCGGCCGGCAACTACGAGCCGGTGGCCGAGGCGCTGCTGTCGGAGATGAACCTCGACGCCTTCTTCCTGGAATACGACGACGCGCGATCGGGCGATTTCCGGCCGCTGCGCTTTCTGGGCAAGGGCAAGACCGTGGTGCTGGGCCTGGTGACCACCAAGTTCGGCGCGATGGAGCGCAAGGACCTGCTCAAGCGCCGCATCGACGAAGCGGCGAAGTACGCCCCGCTCGACCAGCTGGCGCTGAGCCCGCAATGCGGCTTCAGCAGCACGGTGCACGGCAACAACATCGCCGTGGAAGCCCAGCGCGCCAAGCTGCGCCTGGTGGTCGAGACGGCCCGGGAAGTCTGGTCCTGAACCCGCCTCGGGTGCTGACCCCGCCTTGGGTGACCCGGCCTTGGGTGTTTGTCCGCTGGCCAGCCTGCTGGCTGCCACGCATCATCCAGCGCGATTCATCCAGACTGATTCACACATTCCCCGGAGAAACCCCATGCAGAAGATGATCCGCACCGCCCTGGCCGCCGCTGCGCTGGCCGCCACCGGCCTGGCGCAAGCCCAGGATGTGACGCTGAAGTTCCACCACATCTGGAACACCCAGGCCATGGCCTCGGTGAATGTGATCGGCCCGTGGTGCGACAAGATCGCCAAGGAATCGGCCAACAAGCTGAAGTGCCAGGTGTTCCCGGCGATGAGCATGGGCGGGACGCCGCAGCAGCTGGTCGACCAGGTGAAAGACGGCGTGGCCGACCTGGTCATCACCCTGCCGGGCTACACCGCCGGCCGCTTCCCGGCGCTGGAGGTGTTCGAGCTGCCGTTCATGACCAACTCGGCCGAGACGGGCGCCCGCGCCGCCTGGGACTACCTGCAGAAATACGCGCTGAAGGAGTTCCCCGGCACCAAGATCCTGGCGATCTGGGTGCATGACGAAGGCTATGTGCACACCCGCGACAAGCCGATCAAGACACTGGCCGATTTCAAGGGCCTGAAGATGCGCGCGCCCACCCGCCAGACCAACAAGCTGCTGGCCACGCTGGGCGCTTCGCCAGTGGGCATGCCGCTGCCGGCGGTGGTGGACGCGGTGAGCAAGGGCACGATCGACGGCTTCTTGCTGCCTTGGGAGGTGATGCCCAGCCTGAAGCTGCAGGAGATGGTCAAGTTCCACAGCGAGACCGACCCCAGCCGCCCGGCGCTGTACAGCGCGGTGTTCGTCTTTGCGATGAACCAGGCCAAGTACGACAGCCTGCCAGCAGATCTGAAGCAGGTGATCGACGCCAATGCCGGTGCTGCCTACTCGCAAGCCATCGGCAAGATCTGGGACGGCAGCCAGGCGGCTGGCCGCAAGTCGGCACAAGACCGTGGCAATACTTTTACCATGGTCCCCGCCAGCGAGCTGGACAACTGGATGAAGGCAGCCGCACCGCTGTACGACGACTTCACCACCGACATGGACAAGAAGGGCCTGCCCGGCAAGCAGATGCTGCAAGACGCACGCGACCTGCTCGTCAAGTACAAGAAGTAGGCCCGCTGCATGCACGCTGCCTTGCGGCGCATTGCGCTGTGGTTTGCGCTGGCCGGGGGCGCGGCGGCCTGTGGGCTGGCATTGCTCACCGTCGTCAGCGTGGCCATGCGGGCCATGCTGTCAAAGCCGATTCCCGGGGATGTGGAGCTGATGCAGATGGGCATCGCCCTGTGCATTTCGCTGTTCTTGCCTTGGTGCCAGCTGCAGCGGGCCAACATCACCGTCGACTTCTTCACCGAGAAGCTGCCACAGCGCCCGCGGCGGGCGCTCGACGGCATCGGCAGCGTGCTGCTGGCGGTGATGTGCCTGCTGCTGGCGCTGCGCACCGGCGCTGGCGCGCTGGCGGTGCAGGGCGCCGGTGAAACCACGATGATCATCGGCCTGCCGATGTGGTGGGCCTACGCAATGCTGGCACCTGGCCTGGCGCTGTGCGCACTGGTCGCCCTGTGGCAGGGCCTGCGCCAGTTGCGCGGCCTGGATGACGGCGCCCCGGCACCTGCCGATGTGGTGCCGCCGTGATGGCGGGTGTGGCACCCGGCACCGTCGGCCTGCTGATCTTCGCCGGCATGCTGGCGCTGATGGCGCTGCGCACGCCGATCGCCGTGGCGATGTTCGCCGCTG
>JBBRJU010000389.1:0-3554 GCA_038218895.1 Burkholderiales bacterium | reverse complement strand
CGCGGCCTGCAGTTCCTCGACCTGATCCAGGAAGGCAACATCGGCCTGATGAAGGCGGTCGACAAGTTCGAATACCGCCGCGGCTACAAGTTCTCGACCTATGCCACCTGGTGGATCCGCCAGGCCATCACGCGCTCCATCGCCGACCAGGCCCGCACGATCCGCATTCCGGTGCACATGATCGAGACGATCAACAAGATGAACCGCATCTCGCGCCAGCATCTGCAGGAGTTCGGCTTCGAACCCGACGCGCCCACGCTTGCCGAGAAGATGGAGATCCCCGAGGACAAGATCCGCAAGATCATGAAGATCGCCAAGGAGCCGATCTCGATGGAAACCCCCATCGGCGACGACGATGACAGCCATCTGGGCGATTTCATCGAGGACACCAACAACACCGCGCCGATCGAGGCTGCGATGCAGGCCGGCCTGCGGGATGTCGTCAAAGACATTCTGGACAGCCTGACTCCGCGTGAGGCCAAGGTGCTGCGCATGCGTTTTGGCATCGAGATGAGCACCGACCATACGCTGGAAGAAGTGGGCAAGCAGTTCGACGTGACCCGTGAACGCATCCGCCAGATCGAGGCCAAGGCGATCCGCAAGCTCAAGCACCCGAGCCGCTCGGACAAACTGCGTACCTATCTGGACAACCTGTGAGGCTGGCCTGATCGGTGGCCCGCGCCAGCAGGCTGGCGCGCAGCGACGCCGCAGGCACAAGCTGCGCACCGATCTGGACAACCACTGACCGTTCACAGCAGGCGAAACCAACAGGCCTCTTTCGGGAGGCCTTTTCCATGGCCGCACCGCTGCGTCGCCGCATGGAAACCATGAAGATTTCACGATTAAACTGGTTGACATGACGCGTATTGCCGAGCGCACTGTGCTTTTCGCCGACCTCCGGGGCTCCACCGCTCTCTATGAGACGCTGGGCAATGCCGAAGCCACCTCGGTCGTCACCCATACCGTCAATGCACTGGGCCGAGCGGTGCCGGCCTGTGGTGGCACGCTCGTCAAGACTCTGGGCGACGGCCTGATGGCGGTGTTCCCCAGCCCGACCGAAGGCCTGCAGGCGGCCCAGCAAATGCACGAGGAACTCGACGCCCTGGTCAGCCGCGGCCGCGAGCGCGGCGCCTCGCCCGGGCTGCGGGGCCTGCGGCTGCAGGTGGCGCTGGCCCGGGGCGAGGTGGTGGAGATGGGTGGCGACTGCTTTGGCGACGCGGTCAACGTCTCGGCCCGCTTGATCGACCACGCCGGCGACAATGAAACCTTGATCACCGCCGAGGTGCTGTCCGGCCTGTCGGCCGATGTGCAGCCACGTTTGCGATCACTGGGCTGGATGCACTTGCGCGGCCGCGCCGAGCCGGTGCAGGTGCATGTGCTGGGCGGGCGCCGCGGGGTGGACTTGCCGCCCACGCAGTTCGGTGCCGTCACCAACACGCTGGAGCCTGAAGCGGTGCGCCTGATCTGGCTGAACGCCAATGAAGTATTCGACGGTGACCGCATGCCGGTGGTGCTGGGCCGCAGCCCGCAGGCACATTTTCTGGTGGACGACAGCCGGGTGTCGCGCTCGCATGCGCGGGTGGATTGGCACGGCGGCGTGTTCCAGCTCACCGACCTCAGCTACAACGGCACCTATGTGCGCTTCGGCAGCGGCGACGAAGTGGTGACGCTGCGGCGCAGCAGCTGCACGCTGCACGGCTCGGGCTCGATCGGCCTGGGCGGCTCACCCACCGACCCGCTGGCACCTTGCGTGCGCTTCGAACTGCTGAGCTTCACCGACACCGTGCCGCACAGGCCCTGAGTCTGCGTGCGGCGTGGGTACACGCCTGCACCACAGTCTGCGTCACAGTCCGCCTAACAGCCCTTCAGCGCGGCCGATCAGCCCCAGACGCCGGACCTGGCCCGTGCATCGCTGACAATCGCGCCCCATGACGTTTTCCCCAGAACCCCCGTACCGCCATGGCAGCGCCTCGCGCACCGCCGTGCTGCTGGTGAACCTGGGCACGCCAGACGCCCCCACCCCGGCGGCCTTGCGCCGCTACCTGGCCGAATTTCTCTGGGATCCGCGGGTGGTGGAAATCCCGCGCCCGCTGTGGTGGCTGATCCTCAACGGCGTGATCCTGCGCACCCGGCCGGCCAAATCGGCTGCCAAGTACGCGTCGATCTGGACCGACCAGGGCTCGCCGCTGCTGCTGTGGTCGGCCCGCCAGGCCGAACTGCTACAGGCCGAACTGGCGCAGCGCGGCCATGCGGTGCTGGTGCGCCATGCCATGCGCTACGGCGCGCCGTCGATGGCCAGCGTGCTCGACGGCCTGCAGGCCGACGGCGCCGCCCGGGTGCTGGTGCTGCCGCTGTACCCGCAATACGCAGCGGCCACCACCGCCAGCACCTTCGACGCAGTGGCCGCCTGGGCGCAGCGATCCCGCCGCATGCCCGAGCTGCGCTTCATCAACCGGTACCACGACGACACCGGCTACATCGCCGCCCTGGCCGCCAGTGTGCGCGAGCACTGGGCCCGGCAAGGCCGCGGCCAGAAACTGGTGATGAGCTTCCACGGCGTGCCCGCACGCAGCCTGACGCTGGGCGATCCATACCATTGCGAATGCCACAAGACCGCGCGCCTGGTGGCCGAAGCGCTGGGCATCGGCAGTGGCGACTACATCGTCACCTTCCAGAGCCGGCTGGGCCGCGCCAAGTGGCTAGAGCCCTACACCGAGCCCACCGTCAAATTGATGGCCGAGCAGGGTGTGAAGCGCATCGACGCCATCTGCCCCGGCTTTGCCAGCGACAACCTGGAGACGCTGGAAGAGATCGCGATGGAGGCCAAGGAGGCCTTTCTGCACGCCGGCGGCGAGCGCTTCGATTTCATCGACTGCCTGAACGACCGGCCCGACTGGATCGGTGCCCTGGCCGACCTGAGCCTGCAGCACCTGCAGGGCTGGCCGCTGGGCTTGGCGGCAGAAGACGCCGCGCAACGCCAGCGCGCACTGGCGATGGGCGCGGCCGATTGATCAGGCCTGGCGCCGGCGTACCAGCCAGCCCAGGCTGACCAGGCCAGCCAGCAGCATGGCGGTGGTACCGGGCTCGGGCACCGGGGTGGCGGTGAACTGCGCGCCGGTGACAGCATCGAAGCTGAAGTTGCTGATGGTGTAGTTGGTGGCGCTGGCGCTGAACTGCGCCGTGGCGAACAAGTCGGGCGCCAACCCGCCGATGGCGCCATCGGCGCCCTGCAGCAGAAAGAACGTGTCGGTGTTGAAGCGGCCGCTCTTGTTGAAGAGCGTGGGGTCGGTGCTGCCCAGAAAGCGGAACTCGACCTTCAGCTGCGACAGATCCACCGGTTGCCCGGCGTTGAACACCAGCTCATCGGTGTTGAAGCCGGCGCCGTCGGCCTCCACCTCCAGGATCAACCGGCTGCCAGCCTCGGCCACGAAGCCGCCGTTGATCTCCAGCCGGCCGGGTGAATTGCCCGGCGCAAAGATGCCGCGGTTGGTGACCACGCCGTTGATGGTGCCGGTGCCACCCAGGAAGCCATTGGTGCCGATGACGATCTGGCT
>JBBRJU010000388.1:0-3558 GCA_038218895.1 Burkholderiales bacterium | reverse complement strand
CTGGTCCACCGTCTGGCCCGACCCCACGAAGTCGAGTGTCGCCACCGAGCCGCCGCCCGCGGCCTGCTGGATCTGCGCCACCGCGTCGCTGGCGCCGCCGTCGATGGCTTGTGTGGCGCCGGCCAGCAAGGCGGCCTCGCGTTTGACCGGGTCGATGTCGACGGCGATCACGCACTGGGCACCCATCATGCGCGCCAGCGCCATGCCCATCATGCCCACGCCTCCGGCGCCGATCACCACCAGCGCGTCGGTGGCCAGCGTCTGCTGCACCTTTTTCAGCGCGGCATAAGCCGTCACGCCCGAGCAAGCCAGGGGCGCTGCCTGCTGCGGGCTGAGGCCGCCGATGTCGAACAGGTGGCGGGCGTGCGGCACCACCAGGTGCGTGGAATAGCCGCCCTGCGAAAACACGCCCAGGAAGCGCGGCTTCACGCACAGGTTTTCTTGGTTGCGGCGGCAGGCGGCACATTCTCCGCAGCCGATCCAGGGGTTGGCCAGGCGGATGTCGCCGACCTGCACGCCGGTGGCGTCGGGGCCGACCGCGATCACCTCGCCGACATTCTCGTGGCCCATGGTCAGCGGCAGCTTGATGCCGCGGTCCACCAGGTTGAGCTGCTTGCCGCCACCGATCTCGTAATAGCCATCCCAGATGTGCAGGTCCGAGTGGCACACGCCTGCGGCCAGCACCTTCAGCAGCACCTGCGTGCCCTGGGGCGCAGGCGTGTCGCCGTCGTGGCGCTGCAGCGGCGACCCGCACTGACAGACCTGGTAACTGCGCATCCGCATCACATGTCTCCGAAAGTTGGATGTGCGCAACGGTAGGGCCTGCCCGCGGCAACGTCAATTCGGGCTGGCCGCCGGCCGGGTGGCGGTGCGTGGTGCGCGATGCGCGCGCCAGCGCGCCCTGTTCGGTAACGAGACCTTTGCCAGCGAGACCGTTGCAACTGCTGGCGCACTGGCCTTGCCGGTGTTTCAAGAAAACGCGCCGGGCAGTGCGGGCACACGGTGCGGATTGCGCGCCGCGAGCAGCGGGCGGACCATGCGCGCAAATCGGGTGGCCTCTTCATCGTGCAGATAGCCCGACAGGCAGAAGGAATCGCATCCGATGTCGATGAACTGCTGCAGGGTATCGGCACACTGCTGCGCATTGCCCACCACCACGATGCCTGCGCCCGGCCGCACACGCGTGATGCCGGTCCACAGATGCGGCGCAATCAGTTCGCCGTGCTCGTCGGCCAGCGCCTGCACCCGGCGGTTGGCCGCCGAACTGGCGTAGTGCCGGCGAACGAATGCAGTCTGCGACTCGGTCACGCCGGCCAGCAGGGACTGTGCCGCAGCCCAGGCCTGGTCTTCGGTCTCGCGGCAGATGATCTGCAGGCGCATGCCGAAGCCGATGGCATCGGTGCGGCCATGCGCCGCCGCCATCTTGCGGATGACAGCCATGTTGGCGCGGATCGTCTCGACGGTGTCGCCCCAGAACAGGTGCACGTCGGCATGGCGGGCCGAGACTTCCCAGGCCTCGGGCGACCCGCCGCCCAGATAGATGCGCGGCTGCACCGCAGGGCGCGGCGCAATGCGGGCACCGGCGAGCTGATGAAAGCGGCCGTCCAAGTGCAGGGGCGCCGCACTGCCCCACAGCGCCTTCATGATGTGCACGTCTTCGGCCATCTGCGCGTAGCGGTCTTCCTTGGCCAGGTGGATGCCGTCTTGCAGGGCCTCCGCATCGCTCTGCCCGGCGATCAGGTTGACCGACACGCGCCCGCCCGACAGGCGGTCCATCGCGCCGACCATGCGGGCCAACAGCACCGGGTTGACATAGCCCGGGCGTGCCGCCACGAGCATGCGGATCGACGACGTGCGGGCCAGGACCATCGCCGAGCTGATGTAGGCATCCCAACAACTCGACGCCACCGGCACCAGCAAGTATTCGAACCCGGCCGCTTCGGCCGCATGGGCGATGTTCTCGAACAACGCCATCGACGGCGGCACCGTGCCGTCCGGGCTGCCGTAGCTGATGGTGTCACCCGCAGTTGGCAGGAACCAGCCGAATTCGAGGGGTGTTGGCGTCAATGGATGCATCTGTCGACCTTTGCAGCGGCAGCCGTGACCAACGGGCCCCAGCGCTTGATTTCACCCTGGATCATCGCAGCCACCACTGCAGCCATCACCCATCACCCATCACCCATCGCCCCGATCCGCCCGCCTCACCGCTGCCGATCCAGAAACGCCTGCATGATCCGCTGCGGCTCGCCGGTGCAAAAGGCACGGCCGAACTCGGCCACGCTGGCAGCGATGGCGTCGTCCAGCGGCTGGCGCTCCCAGGCACGCAGCATGGCTTTTTGCTGGCGCAGCACCTGGGTGCCCAGGCTGGCCAGGTGGGTGGCGGTGCGGGCCACCGCCGCATCCAGTGCATCGGGCGCATGCAGCTGGTGCAGCAGATCCAGCCGCAAGGCCTCGGCCGCGTCGATGGCGTCGCCGGTCAGCAGCATCCAGGTGGCAGCCGCCGGCCCCACCCGGCGTGGCAGCAGCGCGGCATGGATCACCGACGGGATGCCCACCTTCACCTCGGGCATGCCGTATTGCGAGCCGGTGCTGCCCAGCCGCAGGTCGCAGGCCAGCGCCACTTCCAGCCCGCCGCCCAGGCACCAGCCGGCCAGGCGGGCGATCACCGGCACCGGAAACAGCCGCACCGCCTCGCACAGGTCTTTCAGCCGGGTGATGAAGGCCGGCGCGGTGTCGGGCGTCAGCGCGGCCATCTCGTGGATGTCGGCCCCGCCAATGAAGGCGTGGTCGGTTTGCCCGCGCAGCACCAGCACCCGCAGGCGCGGGTCGTCGCGCAGCTGGTGCAGCGCGGCCGCAAGCGCGGTGATCTCGGGCGTGCCGATGATGTTGAGCGACTTGCGTCCCTGGATGGTGAGCGTGGCAATGCCCTGCGCATCGACGGTGGCCTGGGGATGTTGGAGCACGCTCATTCCTTGTAATAGACGATCTGGTGCGTGCTGCACAGCAGGTGGCCCTGGGCGTTCCACAGCAGGCCGGTCTGGTCGAAGAAGCCGTTGCCACCGGCGCTTTCGGCCAAGGCGCAAGAAAGCGCCACCACCGCCGCACAGTGGTACGGCGAAGCGCTGAAGTTTAAAGGCCTGCTCGTGAGCGAGCGACAGCTGCTGCACCTTGATCGCGCCGTCGCACTCGACACCGCAGGCAAGTTGCCCGAGGCACTCGTCGAAGCGCGCTCCGCAGCGAACTACGTCGGCGAAGGCCGCGCGATGGCGTACCTTACCGTGGGTTCGTTGGAAGAGCGCACCGGCGACAAGCCGAAAGCGAAAGAAACCTATCAGAAGATCGCCACGGACTATGCCGGCTCGGAAAGCGCAAAGCTGGCGAAGACGATGCTGCGACGCATGGACAGCCCGCTATTGAGCGAGCCCATCAAGTAAGTGAAAAGTAAGTGAGAAGTTAACGTGTTCACGAGGTGGGGAATGCAAAGACGCACACGGACACTTTATTCGTTGTCGCTCGGCTTTCTCGCCCTGAGTGGCTGCGCGTCGTACGAAGCGACCA
>JBBRJU010000387.1:0-3561 GCA_038218895.1 Burkholderiales bacterium | reverse complement strand
GGCCGACTACCTGCCTGTGGCGCTGACCGGCACCGAGAAGATCCGGCTGGCCAACATCTTCCCGGACGGCGTCTGCGACTACACCAGGCCGGGCGTGGCGCAGTCCAAGGTCAAGGGCACCTGGTTGAAGTTCTGACCCGGCGCCGCTGGCTGTTTGCTGCCGATGGGCAGTGGAATCTTGGCTGGTGCAAGCCCCGCAACAGAACGACGCGCACATGAACGGCATGGCTGAACATGGGCGCGGCGCCTACGACACCTTGGTGGACGCTGAGCCGGGCCGCGCTGCGGTCAACGCGTCACCCATCGAGCGTTCCTCTTCGCCGCCGATCAGGCGATAGATGCCG
Organism: Burkholderiales bacterium; assembly: GCA_038218895.1. Lineage (GTDB taxonomy): Bacteria > Pseudomonadota > Gammaproteobacteria > Burkholderiales > Burkholderiaceae_C > Pseudaquabacterium. The sequence continues at coordinate 3,217 of JBBRJU010000387.1, read as the reverse complement.
GCGCCGAGCAACGCGCCGACGATGGGCGCCACCCAGAACAGCCACAACTGGCTGGTGGCCCAGCCACTGACATAGACCGCCACACCCGTGCTGCGCGCCGGGTTGACCGAAGTGTTGGTGACCTGGATGCTGATCAGGTGGATGAGCGTCAGGCACAGGCCGATGGCGATCGGTGCGAAGCCGCCGGGCGTACGCTTGTCCGTCGCGCCGAGGATGACGACCAGGAACAAGGCGGTCAGCACCACTTCACAGACCAGCGCCGCCATCAGCGAATAGCCGCCCGGCGAATGTTCGCCGTAACCGTTGCTGGCAAAGCCGCTGCCCACCAGATCGAAGCCGGCCTTGCCGCTGGCGATCAGGTAGAGCACCCCGCCGGCCAGGACGCCGCCCAGCACCTGCGCAACGATGTAGGGCCCGAGTTGTGACGCCGGAAAGCGGCCGCCGGCCCACAGCCCCACGGACACCGCCGGGTTCAAATGGCAGCCAGAGATGTGGCCGATGGCGAACGCCATCGTGAGCACGGTCAGGCCGAACGCGAGCGAGACACCGACGAAGCCGATGCCCAGTTGCGGAAATCCGGCTGCCAGCACGGCGCTGCCGCAACCACCCAGAACCAGCCAGAAGGTACCGACGCATTCAGCGCCCAGTTTCTTGATCATGAACACCCCAATAGTCAAACGATTTGACTGGCACTGCGCAGCTTCGTCTTGTGCTGCCCAGGCAGGCCTCGGTGATGCCTTGGTCAACGGAAGTGCCCCGCGCTGGGTGAAGCTTCAAGCCACCCATGGCTGCTGCCGCCAGCGGGCAGGCATGGCGGCGCTGCATGCCAAGGGCGAGACAGTCGGCTCAGTCGCCGGATGGTGGCGCTGGCGGGTTGACCGGATCGGCGGCGGCAGCGCCCACCACCGATCGATTGCGGCCGCCGGCCTTGGCCGCGTACAGCGCCTCGTCGGCCCGGCGCAGCAGTGTGTCGAGCGTCTCGTCGTCGGCCCGGCTGGCCGCGATGCCGGCCGAAAAGGTCACCGTCGGCCCGGTGCGGGGCAGCGCCAGTGCCAGTGCCGACAGGCGGTCCCGCAAGGCCTGCACCCGTTGCGTGGCCTGGTGCGCATCGGCGTCGGGCAGCAGCAGCGCGAACTCTTCGCCACCGATGCGGAACACCGCGTCGCTGGTGCGCAAGCCGTCGCGCAAGGTCGCGCCCAGCCCGCGCAGCACCGCGTCGCCGGCGGCATGCCCGAAGCTGTCATTGATGCGCTTGAAGTGGTCGATGTCGATCAGCACCAGCGTCAACGGCTGCCCGGTCTCGCGCTGGTGCTGCAACTCCTGCGCAAAGCGCTGGACCAATGCACGTCGGTTGTGCAGCCCGGTCAGTGGGTCGCGCATCGCCTGGTCGCGCAATTCGGCTTCGAGCAACGCGACCTGCTGCAGCTGGGCGGTGCGTTCGGCGAGCGTACCGGCGATACGCACCTGCGCGTGGTGCCGCTCGGTCACGTCGTGCAGCAGCAGCAGGCTGCCGATGCGCCGGGTGCCTTCGCCGAGATCGCTGATGCGCAGCTCCAGCACCAAGGCGGGCTCAACCAGCACCAGCGTGGCGGCCGGCGCACCACTGCGGCTGAGCAAATCTGCCAGCTGCTTGCCGAACACCGGCCATTCGGCGAGCGGCTGGCCTCGCGCCATGTCGCGGCCGGCCAGGCGGCGGCCGGCGTCGTTGCAGTCCATCACGCGGCCCAGCGAATCGAGCACCAGCACCGGGTCGGGCAAGGCGCTGAAGAGCAAGCGACGCGACAGCGGCACCACCGTGAACAGGCTGTTGCTGCGGATCAGCCAGCCGAACCCGACGACGGCGATGGCAAAGCTCAGCGGTGTCGGGTCGCCGCCGAACAGGCGTACGCCCAGCACGATGTAGGCCAGGTTGCTCATCCACGGCACGATCATCATGACCAGGAAGGTGATCCACTGCACGCGGTCTTCGGGGGTCGACTGGCGGATTGCCTGGACGACGATGACAGTGGCCGCCATCAGCCAGCCGTAGCCCTAGACCGCAGCCGCAAAGAACAGCACGCCGTAGTCGTAGCGCATGCGCGGCAGGCCGAGCACCGGCGGGCCGAGTGCGGTCGTCGGGCCATAGAAGAGCCCGTGCAGGCCGTTCGTCCAGGCGCCCAGCGACAGCAGGCCGACGCCCAGCGCCACGCTGCCGACCACCAGCGCCGACGGGCCCCGTGTTTCGCTGTTGACGTACTGGTGCAAGAACAGCGCCCATAGCGCCGGCTGCAACGCGATGCCGGGCCACGCAAGCAGCGCGATGGTGGTCTTGCAGGCGGCATCGACCGCTGCATGCTCGGCGGTGGTGCAGGCGATCCACAGGGCCAGCACCGTGATCAGCCAGAAGAACATGCGCTTGCCGGGGAAGTGGCGCTGCGCGTTGCTCCAGCCAGCCAGCACCGCCAGCCCGGTCATGACGGCCAACCGCAGCCCGAGGTCGGGTGCGATCTGCCAGGCAGTGGCCAGGCAGGCAGCAGGGTCGAGCGCCGGCATCATCGGTGGGCTCGCCTCGGTGGCCGGCCGTGGGCTCCGGCCCATCCAAGCCGGCCAGCAGCCGCATCCAGTTTGTCAACCTCGGTCATCAACCCCGCCCACCCGGGCGAAGGGCCCGGCGACATCTCGGAGTAGACACGCTGACGTGCTGCATTGCGCGGCCGATTGGCGACATCCTCCCCTTCGGGATGTAACCGTTATGGGGCTCTGCTGGGCATCGATGCTGCCGAGCCAGCTTCAGCCACGCTGGTGCGCTGCAGGGGGACCGCAGGCTTTGCAGCTGAAGCTCCAACGCTGGAGCGCTTGTTGGTTCCCCCAACAACAAAGCTCCCAGGCCCGAAGTTTCAGGCGCTGCGGGCTTCGCGTGTCTGCCAGCCGGCCAACAAGGGCCGGCTGGCGGCACGTCCTCAATCAGCCTGCTTGCGCAGGAACGCCGGGATCTCGATCTCGTCCATGCCGTTGCTCGACAGCGCCTCCACCTTGGCCGCAGCGTGGTGGCGGTTGGTGCGCCACACGCTGGGGGTGCTCAGCGTGCCGTAGTCGGGCTGGGCGTGGTGAGCCGGGTGTGCCCCACCGTGCTGCGGCGTGGCCAGCACATGGTTCAGGATCGGCAGGTTGTCGGTGCCGGTGCGCAGCCCCGTCTGCGCGGTGGGCTGCACCACGGTCAGAGGCGCGGCTTGCGGGC
>JBBRJU010000386.1:0-3565 GCA_038218895.1 Burkholderiales bacterium | reverse complement strand
GCACCTGGTTGAACGGGTCCTTGAAGCGCGCGTCGCTGGCATAGACGCCGCGCAGGCCGGGCAGGTCGGCCGGCGCCAGGGTCTCATACAGCGCCACCAGCCGCGTGACCCGTGCATCGGGGTAGCGCGCAGCGCCAGGCTCAGACACGCACCGCGCGCCGGATGGCGCCGAAGTACAGGCTGTCGGGCATTGGCCGCAGGGCCTTGAGCATGCGGGTGAAGCGCTTGGGGAAGTGGATCTCGAATTCGCCGCGCTCCCAGCCTGCCACCATCGCCAGGGCTGCGTCCTGCGGGCTCATCAGCGCCGGCATGTGGAAGCTGTTCTGAGCGGTCAATGGTGTCTCCACGAAGCCCGGGTTGATCAGCGACACCCCCACACCACGGGCATGCAGATCGAGGTACAGCACCTCGGCCAGGTTGATCAGCGCAGCCTTGGTGGGGCCGTAGGCCAGTGCATTGGGCAAGCCGCGGTAGCCGGCCACGCTGGCCACCAGGCTCAGGTGCGCCGGCGTGCCGGCGGCGGCCTGGCGCAGCAGCGTCGGCAGCACCGCGTCGAGCATGTTCAGCGCGCCCACGTAGTTGACCTGCTGGTGGCGCAGGGCGTCGGCCAGGTCGAAGCTGGTGGCCTGCATCGCGTGGTAGTGGCCGGCACAGTACAGCGCCAGGTCGATGCGGCCATCCTCGGCCAGCAACTGGTCCGCGCCGGCGCGCAAGGCCACAGCGTCGGTGGCGTCCAGCGGCAGGGCGCGGGCGCCGGGGTGCTCGGCCACGAAGCCGTCCAGCGCGGCCGCGCCGCGCGCCGAGACGGTGACCTTGGCGCCCAGTGCATGCAGCCGAGCCGCAGTCGCACGGCCGATGCCGGAAGACGCGCCCACCAGCCAGACATGCTGGCTGCGCCAGTCGGTGATGCGGGGGTTCAATGCCATCTTGGGCTTTCTTGCCGGGCCATCAGCCGGGCAGGCGTTGGAAGGACAGGAGCACCTCACCCACGCGGATGCCGAACTTCGACATCACCGCGCGGTTCAGCATCACCTGGTCGTCGACCAGGAACATCCAGTCGTCGAACTGCACCTCCCAGGTGCGGCCGTCAACCGGCAGCAGCAGGGTGTAGCGCCAGTTCAGCGCATTGCCTGCCGCCTGGCCCTGGGCCTCGCCCAGCACGTCGGCGGCGGTGCCGGTGTAGCGGCCATCGGCGCCGCGCTTGATCGTCCACACCCGCGTTTCCTTGCGGCCGTCGGCATAGGTGAAGCGCTCGTCCAGCGTACCGGTGTTGCCCACCCAGGTGCCGGTGATGTCGGCAGTGAAGCGCTGCAGCACCTTGCCGCTGCGGTCGGTGACGATGCCGTGCGCCAGCAGCTTGCCATTGAAATACTGCTGCAGGTCGAGCTTCGGCGCCTGGCTGGCGTAGTCGGCCGGCGTGGGGCTGGCACAGCCGGCCAGGCCCAGGGTGGTCAGGCCGGCGATGGCCAGCGTGGCACCTGCGGCCAGGCGGCGCAGGTGGGAGGAAGGGCGGATGGTCATGGGCGATCCAGGTGGGAGCGAAAGGTCCAGAGCAGGCCGGCAGCGCCGGCCTTCAGCAGGCAAGGCACGGCGGCATAGACCAGCGCCAGTGCGGTGAGTGCGTCGTCGCTGCTGGCGCCGGGCGCATAGCCCAGCCACTGCAGCGCAGGCAAGGCCAGGCCGGCGGCCAGCGCCAGGTTCAGCTTGTTGGCGCAGGTCCACCAGCCGAAGTAGTTGCCTTCATGGCGCAGCGCATGGCCGGCGCGCTGGATCACGCCGGTGAGCAGCGCGCCGGGCACGGCCAGATCGGCGCCCAGCGCCACGCCCGAAGCGATGCAGATCGCCAGGAATGCGGCGGTGTCCCCGCTGCCCAGCCGCGCGGCCCACACGAAGGCAGCGATCGCCAACGCCATGCCGACCAGCCAGCAGCGCACCAGGCCGAAGCGTGCCACCGCCCGCACCCACAGCGGCATCGACAGCGCCGCAGCCGCGAAGTAGCTGCCCAGGAAGGCTGGCTCCCAGGCCGGCGCCTGCAGCCGGTCACGAATGAAGAAGATGACCAGCGTGGCCGGGATCGCGCTGGCCACACCGTTGAGCAGGAACACCGCCATCAGCCGGCGAAACGCCGGGGTGCGCCAGGGCAGCAGCCAGGCGCGGTCATTGACACCAGCACCAGCACCAGCAATGGTGCCGACTTCCGTGTGCAGCAGCCGCAGCGGCGCCGTTCGGAACGGCGCGGCAGACAGCGCCCACAGCGCCACGGCCAGCAGCACCGCGCAGGTGGCCACCATGGCCGGCACGCCGGCGGCGGCCGGCAGCACGCTGGCTACCAGCACGCCGGCCAGCGCCAGCCCTTCGCGCCAGCCGGTGATGCGGGCCTGGGCCACAGCCCCGCCGCCCAGCCGCGCGCCCCAGGCCTGGTGCAGCACGCCCAGCGCGCTGTAGCCCAGGCAGGTGACCACCAGTGCCACGGCGCACCAGGCCAGCAGCGCATCAGACCCTTGCACCTGCGGGAAAAACAGCGCGGCAAAGCCAAGCGCCATCAGCAGCGCGGCGGCGCTGGCGGCCACCATCACTTGCCGGCGGGGCCGTGACAGGCCGGCGTCGACCACCCGGCCCAGCCAGGGGTCGATCAGCGCGTCCAGCGCGCGGGTGCCCAGCAGCACCGCTCCCAGGCCGGCCAGCGGCACGCCCAGCTGGGCAGCGTAGTGGTTCGGCAGCAGCACATACAGCGGCAGCGCCGCAAACGCCAACGGCATGCCCAGCGCGCCATAGCGCAGGCCGTCGGCCAGGCTCAGCGCGCTGGTGCTGGCCGTGGCGCCAACAGGTTGGCGGAGCGTGCGGTCGGTCATGGCAGGGCCTGCAGCCGGTGCGTCAGGGTGTGCCGCTCAGCAACTGCTGGCGCAGCTGCGGATCTGAGGTGCGTGGCGACAACCAAATGCCGAAGAACAGGCGGGTGAACTCGGCGTCGGCTACCTCGCCACGCAGCACACCATTGAAGAAGATGCGCGATGACTGGCCTGGCTGCTGGACACCGGTGATGCGGTCGCCCGAGGTGATGTTGGGGAACAGCGGTGCCATCGCCTTGGCCCAGCGTGCCGATTGCGCTTCGGAAAACGGTGCCACCCGTTGCATCTCGCGCAGCGAACTGCTGATGATCAGGTCGGCCTTGACGTTGCGTGCGTAGACCAGCTCCAGCGCCAGCGGCTGGCCCGCACCGTCGCCGGTGACGGCCACCAGGCTCCACAGCCGCACGTCATAGATGCGCATGCCCAGAAAGCGCATCGCCCCGCCGCCATGCAGGCGCGCACCAGGCAATTCACTGGCCAGCTCGGGCGGGGCAGCCATGCCGCTGCGGGCGCGTGCCGCCGGGCCGGCCAAGAACAGCGCACCGCCCAGCAGCGTTGCGAGGCAGGCGCGGCGGTTGGTGTGCTGCGGCGGGCAGGCGCGCGCTGCCATCAGGCCCCCGGCCGGTGCAGGGTGAACTGCATCACGTCGGTGTTGCCGCTGGCAAACGCCGCTTCGCAATAGGCCAGGTAGAACTCCCAGGTGCGCATGAAGCGGG
>JBBRJU010000385.1:0-3572 GCA_038218895.1 Burkholderiales bacterium | reverse complement strand
CTGCAGTGGCGTCCGGCAGCACCAGCTCCAGCACCAGCACCAGCACCAGCACCAGCACCAGCACCAGCACCAGCACCAGCCCCAGCACCAGCGGATGCAGGCGCGGCTGCGGGTGCGGCGGCGGGTGCGGCGGCGGCGCCTGCCGCATCGGCTGCGGCCAGCCAGCAGTGGCTGCCGCCGCTGGACGGCGGCCAGCTCACCGCTGACCGGCTCGATTTGCCACTGCTGGCCACACTCGCCGAGCGGCTGCCCATCGGCACCGGCCTGCGTGCGCTGCTGCGCCAGCTGCAGCCCGAAGGCACGGTCACCGCGCTCGACGCCCGCTGGGACGGCCCGCTCGACCGACCCCACAGCTGGAGCGCCAAGGCCGCAGTCCAGGGCATGGCCATCGCCGCTGCGGCATCGCCCGAGCCCGGTGGCATCGGCCGGCCCGGCTGGCGCGGGGCCGATCTGCAGATCGACGCCAACCAGGCGGGCGGCCAGGCCGACTTGCGCCTGGCCGACGGGCAAATCACCCTGCCCGGCGTGTTCGGCGCGCCGGTGGTGCCGCTGGCCCGCTTCAATGCCCGGCTGCTGTGGACGCTGACAGCCCCCCCCAACGCCGGCGACGACGCGCCGCCTGCCGTCGTGCTGAAGGTGGTCGACGCCAGCTTCGACAACGCCGACGCCCGCGGCACCCTCAACGCCAGCTGGCGCACCGGTGCCGGCCCGGGCTTCGGCAAGGGCGGGCGGCTGCCCGGTGTGCTGCAGCTCGAAGGCCGCCTGGCCGAAGGCCGCGCCACCCAGGTGGCGCGCTACCTGCCGCTGGGCATCGGCCCCGAGACTCGGCTGTGGACCCAGCGCGCGGTGCGTGGCGGCGAGCTGCGCGATGTCAGCTACCGAGTGCAAGGCGACCTGTGGGACTTTCCCTTCGTCAACAAGCGTGACGGTGATTTCCGCATCAGCGGCCAGCTGCAGGATGTGACGCTGGCGCCGGTGCCGTCGGTGCCGGCCGGCGGCGCCGAGCCGGCCTGGGATTCACCCTGGCCCACCTTCGGCAGCATCTCCGGCGAACTGGTGTTCGAGCGCGGTGCGATGCGCTTTGCCCGCACCCGCGGCAGCCTGTGGGGCCTGGCGTTGGACGACGTGTCGGGCGGCATCCGGTCGCTGGCAGCCGAGCCCGCCCTGCTGGAAGTGGAAGGCCAGGTGCGCGGCCCGCTGGCCGACCTGCTGCGCGCAGTGCGTGGCACGCCGTTGGGCGATGCCGCCGGCCGCCTGCTGGACGCCACCACCACCAGCGGCAACGGTGAGCTGAAACTGGGCCTGGCCGTGCCACTGGGCCGCACCGCCGACGCCCAGCTCAAGGCCAGCCTGCAGCTGCTCGGCAACGATGTGCGCCTGCGGCCCGATCTGCCGGTGCTGGCCGGCACCCGCGGCCGCATCGACCTCAGCCACAAGGGCGTGCAGATCAGCGGCCTGCGGGCGCAGCTGCTGGGCGGCGAGGCGGTGGTCGACGGTGCCAGCCAGGCCGACGGCAGCCTGCGCCTGGTGGTCAGCGGCAACGCCAGCGCCGACGCCCTGCGCCGCGCCACGGAGCTGGGGCCGGCGCTGCCGCGCCTGGCGCAGCGGCTGCGGGGCCAGGCCAACTACCGGCTGCAGACCAGCCTGCGCAACGGCGTGGCCGAGTGGCAGCTGGCCAGCAACCTGCAAGGCCTGGCCATCGACCTGCCGGCGCCGCTGGGCAAGCCGGCCGAGCAGGCGCTGGCCCTGCGCGCCAGCAGTGCGCCCGAGCCCCGTGGCGTGCTGGCGGGCGCAGCTCCGCGCGACTGGCTGCGCCTGGAGCTGGGGCCGCTCAAGGCGCAGCTCCTGGTCGAGGCGGCTGCCGGCGGCCCGCATCCGCTGCGCAGCGCCTGGTCGTGGGACGCGCCGCTGCCCGATGCCGTGCCCGGCGGCCGCGCGGTGCTGGCCCTGTCCCGGCTGGACGTGGACAGCTGGCGCAGCGCGCTGGCTGCGGGTGCCACCGCCACCACTGCCACCACCACTTCCACCACCACTGCCGGTGCCACCAACCCTGTCATCGCGCCTGTCATCGCCTCCGTCACCGGCCTTGTCACCGCCACCACCGACGACAACGCCTGGTTGCCGCAGGCCCTGCAACTCACCACGCCCGAGTTGCTGCTGGGCGGGCGGCGCCTGAGCGGCGTGGTGCTCGACCTGCAGCGGCTGCCCCCGGTCAGCCCGGCCGGCCCGGCAGCCAACGAGGCTGGTGACACCTGGCGTGCCCGGTTCAAGACCGACCAGGCCGCCGGCACGCTGGACTACCGCGCAGCCCGCGCTGCCGGCGCGCCAGGCCGGCTGCGGGCCCAGCTCACGCGCCTGAGCCTGCCCGACGAGATCGCCGGCCCGGCCGGTGCCGACCCGGTGGCCCAGCTGGTCGACCGCGCCGGCCCGGTGCTGCCGGCGCTGGACATCACGGTGGACGACTTCGAGCTGCGCGGCCGCAAGCTCGGCGCGCTGGCACTGCAGGCCGCGCACCGCCCCGGCCCCAACGGCCCCGCCGGCCGCAGTGAATGGCAGCTCACCCGCCTGCAGCTGAAGAACGACGACGCCAGCCTCATCGCCGACGGCGCCTGGGAGGCCGTGGCCGGCCAGGCGCGCCGGCGTATGGTGCTGGCCTTCGAGCTGGACGTGGCCAACGGCGGCGCCCTGCTCGAGCGCCTGGGCTTCGGCAAGGTGCTGCGTGGCGCCACCGGCAAGCTGACCGGCACGCTGGGCTGGGACGGCTCGCCCCTGGCTTTCGACCTGCCGTCGCTGGGCGGGCGGCTGGCGCTGGACATCCGGGGTGGCCAATTCCTGCAGATGGACCCGGGCGCCGCGCGCCTACTCGGCGTGATGAGCCTGCAAGCGCTGCCGCGGCGCCTGCTGCTCGACTTCCGTGATGTGTTCCAGCAGGGCTTTGCCTTCGACACCGCCACTGCCAGCGTGCTGATCACCGAAGGCGTGGCCAGCACCGAGAACCTGCGCCTGCGGGGGCTGCAAGCGCTGGTGGCGATGGCCGGCACCGCCGACATCGGCCGCGAGACGCAGGACCTGCACATGGTGGTGGTGCCCGAGCTGAACGCCGGCACCGCCAGCCTGGCCTATGCCGCAGTGAACCCGGCCGTGGGCCTGGGCGCCTTCGTCGGCCAGTGGCTGCTGCGCGAGCCGCTGCGCCAGGCCAGCGCGCGTGAATTCCGCGTCACCGGCCGGTGGGATGCCCCCAAGGTCGAGCGCCTGGAGCGTGGCCTGCTCGACCCGCTGCCGGCATCGGCCTCAGCCCGACCCGACAGCCCCAGCACAGCCGCCTCGGCGCCGGTGGCCAGGCCCTGACACGGCCCAGCCGCAGCCGACGCGCAGCCGACCCGCAGCCCTGTTGGCCAAGGCTTGGAGGCTGAGAGGAAGTCGAGCGTGCCCGAGCAATGCCGCAAAACACGCGCGATCCAGGCGCAAAGCGCAGCGATAGCTCGGGCGATGGCGCGCATTGGCAGCGACATGCGGGTGGGTTTTGGGGTGCCGGCCCGCGAGACTGGCTTGGCCGCGCCGGGACCTTGGGC
>JBBRJU010000384.1:0-3575 GCA_038218895.1 Burkholderiales bacterium | reverse complement strand
AAATTCCGAGATCCGTGTCGAACTCGGGTGATCTGCATGCGGGGTTGCGCGCTGACGCCTCAGCCCGGATACAAGGCGCCCAACAGGCGCGGTCCAATTGCACCAGTCACGTCAATGCAGTTTGCTGCCTGTCTTGACGTGAAGGCCCATGCCAGCCACGCAAAGGCGGCCGCTTCCACCTGCATGGGCTGCATGGTCGATGCCGCTTGAATCGGCAGCACTTCCACCGCAGGCAACTCCTGCTGTAGCGCAGCAAGAAGGTGACTGTTCAGTGCGCCTCCTCCGCATACAAGCAGGCGCTGCACTCCGGGCATGTAGCATCGCAGGTCATTGGCCGCTGCACATGCGGTGAGGAAACCGAGCGTCGCCTGCACATCAACGGCCGCCAGTGCCAGTGCAGGGGCATCAATTGCACTGATCTGCGCATTCAGCCAGCCAGCGTTGAAGAGATCCCGGCCCGTGCTCTTGGGTGGGCTGCGCCGTAGATACGGCTCCTGGAGCATGTGCAAAAGAAGCGGTTCGCATTGTTGACCGGTGAATGCCCAGCGTCCACCGGCGTCGAAGGGTTCGCCGGTGTGTTGTGCGCACCATGTGTCCAGCAACACATTGCCGGGCCCGCAGTCGTGGCCGCTGGTCCGGCCGTCTGCGTGCAGCAAGGTGATATTGGCGATCCCGCCGAGGTTGAGTACCGCGATGTCTTGCCCGGGAATGGCAAACGCCGCGCGGTGAAACGCCGGTACCAATGGTGCACCTTGGCCGCCAGCCGCCACGTCTCTTGATCGGAAGTCACAGACGACGTCGAGACCAGACAGCTCTGCCAGCAGCGCGCCGTTCAGGAGTTGGCAGGTGTAGCCGGTTCCATCAAATTCACCCGGCCTGTGGCGGATGGTTTGCCCATGTGCGCCCACGGCCGTGATCACCGAGCAATCCAACTGCAGTTGATGCAGCAACGCATACACCAACTGGGCGTATGCCCGCGCCAGCCCATTGGCTGCCAGTGCCGCCCGGTGAATTTCGTTGTCGCCGGTCACGTTCAAGCAGAACAGCGATTGCCGAAGTTCAGAAGCGAAGGGTTGGTGCAGGTGGCCTAGGATCCGGAAGCGCGCGGCCGGGTCGAGGTCCATCACCACACCGTCGATCCCGTCCATCGACGTGCCGGACATCAAGCCGATGTACAGCTGCATACCGACTCCTGAAAGATCAGCTTGCCAATGACCTGGCAGCTGGCCTGCGACGGCTCATCACTCCGCGTTGCCGCGGAACCCGACCATGGTCTCTGCAGCATCGAGTTGCAATTGCGCGACCTTGGCCCGGGCTTCGAACTGGGCCAGCGCTGCCCTGTCGATTTGCATCGAGTCGCCAGCGCGGGCGATGGTCAGGGGATCTTGAAACTGGCCGTTGACCCGAAATTCGAAATGCAGATGCGGCCCGGTGGCCCACCCGGTGGCGCCGACCGCGCCGAGCGTCTGGCTCTGTTCGATGCGCTGGCCCAGCCGCACGTCGATGCGACTCAAATGGGCGTACAGCGTGCTGCGCCCGTTGGTGTGCTGCACCTGCACCACATTGCCATAGCCATTTTGACGCCCGGCAAACTGCACCACACCATCACCCACTGAGCGAACTGGCGTGCCGGTCGGCGCGCTGTAGTCGACGCCATTGTGGGCGCGCCAATTCTGCAGGATGGGATGGAAGCGTTGGGCGAAGCCCGACGTGATGCGTGAAAACTCCAAGGGGCTGGCCAAGAACGAACGTTGGCGGCTCTTGCCATCGGGAGAAAAATAGGCGCCCTTGCCCTTGGTGGCGTCTTGAAACCACACGGCCTGCAACTGCCGGCCATGGTTGATGAACTCGGCGGCCAAAATTCGGCCGGTCGCGTCGTTCCAGGTGATGGGTTGGTCGTCGGCGGTGAGGGCTTCGAACACCACGCTGAAGGTGTCGCCGCGGCGCAGCTCACGGTAGAAGTCGACGTCGGTGCTGAAGATCTCGATCAGCTGACTCGCGATGGCGTCAGGCAACTGCGCATCGTCGGTGGCGGCCCACAGAGAGCTGCGGATGGTGCCACTGCCCATGCGGCTTTGTGGCACCAGCGGCGCCGTTTCGAGCACGGTGTTGAAGCCGGCGTCACCACGCCGCACAGTCAGGCGTGTGAAGTGGCTGCGCACACGTTGGGCGTCCAGTGCCGGAAACCGCGCGACCAGCTCAACCAGGTTGCCGTCGGCATCGGTGCGCACTTGCACCATCTTGTTGGCTTGCCCGTTCACCACGCGTCGGGCGTCGTTGTCACGGCGCAGGTAGCTGGCCGCGAGCGGGTCGATCACGCCCAGGCGGCGCAGCAGCGATTCAGCCGTGTCACCGGCGCGGGTGGTGTCGTGGCGGTCCAGCAGCAGCGGGTGCTGTGCCAGGTCGTCCAATTGCTGCGACAGCCCGGGCACCACCAAGGCTTCCATCACCACGCGCTTTGGCAGCACTGCGGCGTCGGGTGCCATCGGCGCGATGCCGAATGCAGTGACAGCGAAACCCCCCAGCACGAGCACGGCAGCCGCAGTGATGCGGCGCGGGTGCCGCCGGCCTGCTGCTTGCGCCTGCAGCAGCCAGCGTCGAAGAGGGAAGAATTGCGGTTGCAAGATCAGGGGTTCCTCACGCGGTGGCGGGCGTGGCCTGGTGGCCAGTGCGCACTGCTTGCAAGCGGAATGCCAACTGCGCGGTTCCGCTCGAGATCAACGGGTCTTGCAGGCAGCGACACCCTAGAATCAGAGGCTTTTCACCAGGGCGACCGTGATTAATCACACCCGCCACACCCGCAAACAAAGGGTTGGAGTATACCCACCAGCAGGGCCTCCACCACACAGGGCAAGCCCCAAGCAGCCGACCATGTCACACCCCGCGCCCATGATGCCCGCCCCGGCGGCTGCCGACCACCCGGTCACTGACCGGGTGCTGCATGCCATGGCGGTCTCGCGCCTGCACTGCGACGAACTGCTGCCCGAGGCCGATTGGCTGAGGAAACTGGCGCGCGCTGACGCCACCGGCCAGCCGCTGCGCATCAAGCTGGGGCTGGACCCGACTGCGCCTGACCTTCACCTGGGTCACACCGTGGTGCTCAACAAGATGCGCCAGCTGCAGGACCTGGGGCATCAGGTGATTTTTTTGGTGGGCGATTTCACGTCGATGATCGGCGACCCGTCGGGCCGCAACACCACCCGCCCGCCGCTGACGCGCGCGCAGATCGAGGCCAACGCCCAGACCTACTACGCCCAGGCCAGCCTGGTGCTCGACCCTGAGAAGACCGAGATCCGCTCCACCCGCGAGGGGAGCGACCCGCTGGGGGCGCGCGGCCGGCTCCAGCTGGCCAGCCGCGACACCGGGGCCCGCATGATGGAGCGCAACGACTGCCATGCCCGCTTCCAGGCGGGCACGCCGATCAGCGTGCATGAGTTCCTGTACCCGCTGATGCAGGGCTATGACTCGGTGGCACTCAAGAGCGACCTGGAGCTTGGCGGCACCGACCAGAAGTTCAATCTGCTGGTGGGCCGCCAGCTGCAGCAGGAATACGGCCAGGAGCCGCAGTGCATCCT
>JBBRJU010000383.1:0-3577 GCA_038218895.1 Burkholderiales bacterium | reverse complement strand
AGCATTCCATTTGCGCCGATTGCATCAACTCTTCCTTCGTTCAACCGTTTAAACCCCGTAGTTTTGCAGCGCATGAAATTTGAACTCACTTCCGAATTTGAACCTACCGGCGATCAGCCAGCCGCTATTAAGCAACTAGTCGAAGGATTGGATCGCGGCGAAACTGCTCAAACTTTGCTGGCCAGGCTGAAGCCGGGCAGCAGCACCAGGCCGATGCGCGCCGGGTCGGTGGCCGGGCGTGGTGGCAGCGGCATCGGTCAGGCCGACAGCAGGCTGCCCGAGCGGGTGGCCTCGCTGCCTGCCACCTTGCCCAGCGCCATGCCGGCCACCGCAAAGCGCCGGTTGTCGCGGGCGAAGAACAGCCCGTCCACCGGCGCGGTGACTGGCGTGACGGTGCCGGTGATCGGGTCGATCAGCTCGGCGATCAGGTCGCCCGTGCGCACCTGCACGCCCGGCGCCTGCGCAAACACCACCATGCCGCCTGCGGGCGCGGTCAGCGGCACGGAGCCGGCCAGCGGCGTGGGCTGGCACTGCAGTGGCGGGGTGTCGGCCACCGGCAGGTCGAGCACGCCGCGCAGCGCCAGGAACTGCAGGATGCCGTCGGCGTCCTGCGCGGCCAGCGCATGCTGCACATCGGCCTCGCCACGCAGCTCGATGGTGACGGCCATGCAGGCCTGCGGCAGTGCCACGCCCAGGCGCTGGGCCAGCTGCGGCCACAGCATGCTGCAGGCCTCGTCGAATGGTTCACCGCCCGATCGCTCGGCCAGCAGCGCGGCCTGCGCGCCGATGCAGCGTGCCAGCAGCGCCGCCTGCGGCCAGCAGCCCGGCGTGGTGTACAGGTGCAGCAGGCCCTCGCCGTCGCAGTGCAGGTCAAGCACGATGTCGGCGTCCACCGCCAGCCCGAACAGCGTCTTGCGCAGGCTCTCCAGGGCGCTGGCCACCGGCAGCGCGGCCACTGCCGCACGCAGCGCCGTGCGCACGCAGGCCAGGTTGGCGGTGGTGTCGCTGCCCAGACGGCCTTGCACCGCCGCCGCCACGGTGCTGGTGAGGTCGGCGTAGTGGCGGTTGAAGTTCTCGCCGCTGGCCAGATCGAACCGGCCCTGGATGCCGCGCAGCAGCCATTGGCCCAGGCCGATGGGGTTGGCTGCCGGCACCAGCACCACCTCGCCGCGCACCCGGCCCTGGTCCTGCAATGCATCCAGCCGCTGGCGCAGGTGGTGCGCCACCAGCATGCCGGGCACTTCGTCGGCATGCAGCGAGGCCTGGATCATCACCTTGAGGCCGGCGCCCGGCGTGCCGTAGTGCAGGCTCAGCAACTGGTGCGTGGTGCCGGGCGTGGCACAGAGCAGGGTGTGGTGGACAGCGGTCATCGCAGTTGGGGACAGGGACAGGGACAGGGACGGGGACGGGGACGGGGACGGGGACGGGGCAGGAGGCGAGCGTGGTGAGGTCATTGCCGGGCTGCAAACGGCCGCAGCCAGCGCCGCTCGGCCAGCTGGAAGGCGCCCACCAGCACCACGGTGATGGCCAGGTAGCAAAGCGCTGCGGTGATGAAGGCCTCGAACGGCAGGTAGTGGATGGAATTGACCTCGCGCGCCACGCCGGTCAGGTCGTGCAGCGTCACCACGCTGGCCAGGGCGGTGCCATGCAGCATCAGCACCACCTCGTTGCCGTAGGCCGGCAGGCTGCGGCGGCAGGCCGACGGCAGCACGATGCGGCGAAACGTCAGCCACCGGCCCATGCCCAGTGCACGCGCGGCCTCCACCTCGCCGGCCGGCACCGCCTTGATGGCGCCGTGCAGGATCTCGGTGGTGTAGGCGCAGGTGTTGATGGCAAACGCCGCCACCGCGCAGAACCAGGCCGACTTGTGCCAGGGCCACAGCACGCTGTCGCGCACCGCATCGAACTGCGCCAGGCCGTAATACAGCAGGAACAGCTGCACCAGCAGCGGCGTGCCGCGGACCACATAGGTGAACAGCCACACCGGCCGCCAGGCCCAGGCCGACGGCAGGCTGCGCAGCACCGACAGTGGCAGCGCCACCACCAGGCCCAGCACCAGGGCCAGCACCAGCAGTTGCAGCGTGACGCCAGCACCGGCGGCATACAGCGGCAGGCTGTCCCACATCAGCTGCAGGTTCACGGCGCGGCCCTCACAGCGCGGCCTGCCGGGTGCCGATGGCCAGGCGCCGCGCGGCCCAGGCAAAACCCAGCTCCGACAGGCTGGTGAAGGCCAGGTACAGCAGCGCGGCCGCGCCATAGAACAGGAAGGGCTCGCGGGTGGTGCCGGCGGCCTGGGCGGCGCGGTTCATCAGGTCCGACAGGCCGATCACCGAGACGATGGCGGTGGCCTTGATCATGACCAGCCAGTTGTTGCTCAAGCCCGGCAGCGCATGGCGCAGCATCTGCGGGCCGACGATGCGCCACAGCACCTGCCCCGGCGTGAAGCCACAGGCCAGCGCTGCCTCGCGCTGGCCGGCCGGCACCGCCAGGAAGGCGCCGCGCAGCACCTCGGTGAAATAGGCGCCGAAGATGAAGCCGATGGTCAGGATGCCGGCGGCAAATGGGTCGATGTCGATGTAGGCCCAGCCCAGGCGCTCACCCATGCTGTTGATGGCCATCTGCCCGCCATAGAACACCAGCAGCATCAGCACCAGGTCGGGCACGGCGCGGATGATGGTGGTGTAAGCCTGCGCCACGCCGCGCGCGCTGCGTGAGCGCGACAACTTGGCCACCGCCCCGGCCAGGCCCAGCGCCAGCGCGATGCCCAGCGACAGGAAGGCTACCGACAGCGTCAGCGCGGCGCCTTCGAGCAGGCTCAGGGCATAACCGTGCAGCATCAGCCGGGCCCCTGGCGGCTCCAAGCCGGCTGAGCGCTGCCTCGGGCGGCTGCAAAGCAGCGTGGGGGCATCTTGCTCACTTGCCGTAGACGTCGAAGTCGAAGTACCTGTCGTTGATCGCCTTGTACACGCCGTTGGCCCGGATGGCCGGGATGGCGGCGTTGAACCTGACCTGCAGCGCCGTGTCGGCCTTGCGCACTGCGATGCCCGAGCCGATGCCGAAGAACTTCGGGTCGTCATAGCTGGGGCCGAAGAAGGCAAAGCCCTTGCCTTGCGGCGTCTTCAGGAAGCCGCTGTCCAGCGCGATGGTGTCGCCCAGCACCGCGTCCACCCGGCCGGCGGCCAGGTCGAGGTAGACCTCGTCGGCCTTGGCATAGCGCACGATCTCGCTGCCGGTGAAGGTGGCCGTGGCGAAGCGGTCTTGAATCGTGCTGCGCTGCACGCCGACGCGCTTGCCCTTGAGCCCGGCGGCGCCGGCCTGCAGGTTGGCGCCGGCCTTGGCCACCAGGCGGCTGGGGGTGCTGTAGTACTTGTTCGTGAAGTTGACGACCTTCAGCCGCTCTTCGGTGATGGCCATCGACGCGATGACGGCGTCGAACTTGCGCGATTGCAGCGCCGGGATGATGCCGTCCCATTCCTGCGGCACCAGGCTGCACTCGGCCTTCATCTCGGCGCACAGCGCCAGCGCGATGTCGATGTCGAAGCCCTTCAACTTGCCGTCGGGCCCCACCTCGCTGAAG
>JBBRJU010000382.1:0-3578 GCA_038218895.1 Burkholderiales bacterium | reverse complement strand
GAGCGGTCGGGGGCCAGCCGACATTGTGGCTGCGGGGCCACAGGCCACTGTGCAGCTCCGGAATGTACGGGCCGCTGATATATCTGAGAACGATTGATTAGTTTTTTACTCATGCCTGTAGAGAATAAGGAGCGCCGATCGACGCGCCGGCCGCCCTACAATCGGCCAATGAACCGCCGGGACACCTGCCGCAGCCTGTTGGCGCTCGCGATCGCTGCGGGCTTGGCCGGCTGCCAGACAGCCCCGGTGGCCCCGGTGGCTCCGACAGAACCAGCCACCAGCCCACCTGCGGCCACGCCAGCGCCCAAGCCACCACCCATGCGTGCGCCCCGCATCGGTCTGGCGCTGGGCGGCGGCGCGGCGCGCGGCTTCGCCCACATCGGTGTGATCCAGGTGCTGGAAGAAGCCGGCATCCCGGTCGATCTGGTGGCCGGCACATCGGCCGGCAGCCTGGTGGCCGCGCTGTATGCCGCCGGCCGCAACGGCGCCATGCTGGCGCGCCTGGCCCTGGCGATGGATGAATCGGCCATCACCGACTGGGCCTTTCCCGGGCGCGGGCTGATCCGCGGTGAGGCGCTGGCGCGCTACGTGCGTGAGCAGACCGGCGGCAAGACCATCGAGCAACTGCCGCGGCGGCTCGGCATCGTCGCCACCGATCTCGACAGCGGCCAGGCCGTGCTGTTCCAGCGCGGGGATGTGGGTGCGGCGGTGCGTGCGTCCAGCGCGGTGCCGGCGATCTTCCAGCCGGTGAAGATCGGCACGCGTGAGTATGTGGACGGCGGCCTGGTATCACCGGTGCCGGTGCGGTTTGCGCGCCAGATGGGAGCCGAACTGGTGATCGCTGTCGACATCTCCAGCCCGCCCGACGGCAATGCCACCAGCGACCCGTTCAAACTGCTGCTGCAGACCTTCGCCATCATGGGCCGCAGCATCAACCAATGGGAGCTGAAAGACGCCGACCTGGTGCTGCGGCCGCGGCTGGTGGGTGTCTCCAGTGCCGATTTCACCGCCCGCCAGCGTGCCATCGACGCCGGGCGCGAAGCCGCGACTGCCGCTCTGCCGACATTGCGCCAGCGGCTGGCCGCGTGGAGCCAATGACCGGGCGGGCTGCAGCCAGAAAAAAGCCCAGCGGCAAGCCGCTGGGCTGAAGGGTACCCGGAAGCCTTCTTCGGGGTACCGAGGAGACAAGCCTCGTCAACACGGCCGGGGCGGGCGCTGACATCCATCATCACCGCCGGGGCGGCACTGACATCCATCACCACCGCCGGGGCGGCGCTGACATCAAATCAGGCGACGCGCTTGGCGGTCTTGGTGGCAGCCTGACTGGCCTTCATCGCGGTGTTGGTCACTGCAGTGAAGTTGGCTTCGGCCATGTCGGTGGCTTGCTTGGCGGCCTTGTGCACGCTCTCATAGGCATTGTTGGCGGCGGCCATGGCCGACTGCATCAGCGCGACGGCTTGCTCGCTGCCCGCAGGTGCGTTTTTCAGGGCGCCGTCAACGACGCCGGTGAAGCTCTTCTGCATCTCGGCCATCTGGGTTTCGGCGGTCTTGGTGAATTCGCTGGTGGTGCTGGTCGCGATGTCGTACAGGTGGCGGCTGTAGGCGGCGGCCTTTTCGGCCGACGGCTGCAGCATGCTGGCTTGCAGGGCCATCAGCTCTTGCGCATCCTTGACCGACATGACGGCCTTGGCGTTCTCGGCCGACTCGGCCAGCGTGGCCTTGGCCACTTGCAGGTTCAGTTCAACCAGCTTCTCGACGCCTTCGAACGCCTTGTGGGTCAGGCCGAACAGGATTTCGAGGTTGGCCTTGTTGGCGGCGGCAAATTGGTCGGCGGTCATGAAGTTCATGGTGTGCTCCAGGGTTTGAAAGAGACAGTGGAAAGAATCGGTGTGCAGCGGGTGTCTGGGCGTTTACCAGACATGCTGCACTGCAACATGACTCGAAGTATAGGCAGCACAACAGAGATTGCAAGCGATTTTTGTTGCGGTGCAGCAAATTAGGGCTGCACCCCTGGAACCCTGGGCCAGCCTGGCTGTGGACAATCTGCACATGCATGTCTACAGCAACGCCCGTTTTTCGCTCGACCTGCCGCCGGGCCACCGCTTCCCGATGCCGAAATACCAGCTGCTGCGCGACCGGGTGGAGGCCGAATGCCCGGCGCTGGCCGTCAGCGAGGCACCGTCAGCCACGGAAGGCGAGCTGGCGCTGGCCCACACGCCCGACTACATCGGCGCGGTGCTGCAGGGCACGCTCAGCGCGGCCGCCCAGCGCGAGATCGGCTTTCCGTGGAGCGAGCGCATGGTGGCGCGCAGCCTGCGCTCGGTGGGTGCCACGGTTGCAGCGGCGCGTGCCGCGCTGACCGATGGCGTCGCCCTGCACCTGGCCGGCGGCACCCACCATGCATGCGCTGACAAGGGCTCGGGCTATTGCGTGTTCAATGACGTGGTGGTGGCTGCGCGCCTGATGCAGGCCGAAGTGTTCAGGCACCAGCGGCGCGGGTTGCGGGTCTGGGTGATCGACCTGGACGTGCACCAGGGCAACGGCACCGCCGCGATCCTGCGGGACGACCCGTCGGTCTTCACTTTGTCGCTGCACGGCGCCAAGAATTTCCCGTTCCGCAAGGAGGCGGGTGATCTGGATGTCGACCTGCCCGATGGGTGCACCGATGCGCCCTACCTGGCTGCGCTGGATGCGGCACTGGCGCAGGCCTGGCAGCGCCAGCTGGCCGCAGGCGGGGCGCCCGGCCTGGCCTTCTACCTGGCCGGCGCCGACCCGCACGAGGGCGACCGCCTGGGCCGGTTGAAGCTCACCGACGCCGGTCTGGCCGAGCGTGACCGCCGGGTGTTCGACTGGCTGGGCCGCCACCGCGTGCCGGTGGCCGTGGCCATGGCCGGCGGCTACGGCCACGACATCCACACCACGGTGGCGGTGCAACTGCGCACGGTGCAACTGGCCCATGCTGCCTGGCAAGCCTGGCAGGCCCGGCAGCGCGCTGCCTAGAATCACGCAAGCAGCGGGCGCCATCACCCGCCACCACAACAGCAGCTCGGAGACCCATGCGCGCTGGCCGCCTGCCTGTCCTGCTCAGCCTGTGCGCCGCACCCGGTCTGGCGCGCGCGGCCGACATCGACGGCGCTGCACTCGGTGCCTGGTGGGGTCTGCCGTTTGGCGGCATGCTGCTGTCGATCGCGCTGATGCCGCTGCTGGTGCCGCACTTCTGGCACCACCACTTCGGCAAGGTGGCGGCAGGCTGGTCACTGGCCATGCTGCTGCCGTTTGCCGGGCTGTTTGGTGCCGGCAGCGCAGCGCAGGCCCTGTTGCACACCCTGGTGGCGGAGTACATCCCGTTCATCGTGCTGCTCACCGCGCTGTTCACTGTGTCAGGCGGCATCCATGTGCGCGGCAACCTGCACGGCAGCCCGCTGTTGAACACCGGCGTGCTGGCGCTGGGCGCGGTGCTGGCCAGCCTGATGGGCACCACCGGGGCGTCGATGCTGCTGATCCGACCGCTGATGCGCGCCAACGACAACCGCCGCCACACGGTGCATGTGTTCGTGTTCTTCATCTTCATCGTCAGC
>JBBRJU010000381.1:0-3582 GCA_038218895.1 Burkholderiales bacterium | reverse complement strand
GCCGGCTGGCGCGCCACCATGCGGACGTGGATTCCGCCTTCTTCGGCTGGAACGACATCTGGCTGGCGCCCGAGTTTCTACCGTGGGACCTGCGGCCCCGCCTCCCCTACATTCGGTGCCCGGTGCTGGCCATCCAGGGCGCAGACGATGTCTACGGCACGGTGGCCCAGATCGACGGCATTGCCGACGCCCTGCCCGGCACCCGGCTGCTGAAACTGCCCGCCTGCGGCCATTCCCCCCACCGCGACCAGCCCGAGGCTGTGGTCGCCGCCTGCCAGGGCTTCCTGGCCGGCGCCTTTTCCCTCCAGGAGACATGACGATGAACGCTCCCTTCCTGCGCGCCGGCCTTGGGCTGGCTGCCGCGCTGCTGGCTTCTTCCACCGTGCTGGCCCAGGGCGAGCCGCCGCTGAAGGTGGGCCTGATGCTGCCGGCCACCGGTACCTTTGCCGCGCTGGGCACGGCCATCGAGAACGGTTTCAAGCAATATGTGGACGAGCAGGGCGGCAAGCTCGGCGGGCGCAGCATCCAGTACTTCAGGGTCGACGACGAGAGTGACCCGTCCAAGGCCACCGACAACGTCAACAAGCTGATCAAGCGCGACCAGGTCGACGTCATCGTGGGCACGGTGCATTCCGGCGTGGCCCTGGCCATGGCCCGGGCGGTGAAAGAAAGCAAGACCCTGCTGATCGTGCCGAACGCCGGGGCCGACGCCATCACCGGCGCGCTGTGCGCGCCCAACATCCTGCGCAGCAGCTTCAGCAACTGGCAGCCGGGCTATGCCACCGGCGTGATCGCCGCGCAGAAGGGTTACAAGAAGGCGATGACCATCACCTGGAACTACGCCGCCGGCACCGAGACGGTGAAGGGCTTCACCGAGGCCTTCGAGAAGGGCGGCGGCAAGGTCATGAAGGACCTGAGCCTGCCCTTCCCCAACGTGGAATTCCAGGCCCTGCTGACCGAGATCGCGTCGCAGAAGCCCGATGTGGTGTTCGCCTTCTTCGCTGGCGGCGGCGCGGTCAAGTTCGTCAAGGACTACGACGCCGCAGGCCTGAAGAAGGCCGTGCCGCTGATGGGCTCGGGCTTCCTGACCGACGGCACGCTGGAAGCCCAGGGTGCCAGCGCCCAGGGCCTGATCACCTCGCTGCACTATGCCGACGGCATCGACACGCCGCGCAACACCGCCTTCCGCAACAAGTACGCGGTGGCCTACAAGATGCAGCCCGATGTGTACGCGGTGCAGGGCTATGACGCGGCGCAGTTGCTGGGCGCCGGCCTCACTGCAGTGAAGGGCGACTTCAGCAAGCGCGACGCCATGGTGGCCGCGATGCGCAAGACCACCGTGGACAGCCCGCGCGGCAAGTACACGCTGAGCGCAGCGCACAACCCGGTGCAGGATTTCTATATCCGCGAAGTGAAGGGGCGGGAGAACCTGATGACGGGGATTGCGGTGAAGGTTCTCGCCGACCCGGCCCGCGGCTGCAAGATGTGAGCTAGGCCCACCCCCGAAGGCGCTTCGCGCCGCCCCCTCAAGGGGGCGCCCCCAGTGGCCCGGCAAAGCCGGTTCCACGGTGGCCGCTTGCTTTGCTGCCGCGCCACATCCGGCGCTTCGCCCAACAGACGTCCCGATGGACTTCGCCACCTTCCTCATCCAGTGCCTCAATGCACTGCAGTACGGGCTGCTGCTGTTCCTGGTGGCGGCCGGGCTGACGCTGATCTTCGGGATCATGGGCGTGATCAATCTGGCGCACGGCAGCTTCTACATGATCGGCGCCTACATGGCCTATGCGCTGGCGCCGGTGGTGGCCGGCACCTTCGGCGGCGGCTTCTTCGCCACGCTGGCGGTCGGCATGGTGCTGGCGGTCATCCTGGGCTATGTGCTGGAGTGGGCGTTCTTTAGCTTCCTCTACGAGCGTGAGCACCTGCAGCAGGTGCTGATGACCTACGGCCTGATCCTGGTGTTCGAAGAACTGCGCAGCCTGCTGGTGGGCGACGACGTGCATGGCGTGGCCATGCCGCCGCTGCTGGCCGGCACCATCGCGCTGGGCGATGTGATGACCTATCCGGTGTACCGGCTGTTCATCAGCGGCGTCTGCCTGCTGCTGGCGCTGGGCATGTGGTTCGTGTTCACCCGCACCCGGCTGGGCATGATGATCCGCGCCGGCAGCACCAACCGCGAGATGGTGCAGAGCCTGGGCGTGGACATCAAGTTCCTCTACCGCGTGGTGTTCGCCGCCGGTGTGGCGGTGGCAGTGCTGGCCGGCATGGTGGCCGCGCCGGTGTCGTCGGTCTACCCCGGCATGGGCAGCCAGGTGCTGATCATCTGCTTCGTGGTGGTGGTGATCGGCGGCATCGGCTCGATCCGCGGCGCGCTGTTGGCCGCGCTGCTGATCGGCGTGGTCGACACCTTCGGCAAGGTGATCTTTCCGCAGGCCGCCGGCGTGCTGGTGTACCTGCTGATGGCGCTGATCCTGCTGTGGAAACCCACCGGCCTGTTCAAGGCCGGATGAGACCCATGTCGACATCCCCCAAAACCCTGTTCGTCGCGCTGTGCCTGGGCGGCCTGGCGCTGTACCCGCTGGCCGCTGGCGACTATGGGCTGGACCTGGTCACCAAGATCATGGTCTACGCCATCTTCGCCTTGAGCCTGGAACTGCTGGTGGGCACCACCGGGCTGGTGTGCTTCGGCCATGCGGCGTTCTTCGGCATCGGCGCCTATGCGGTGGTGCTGTTATCACCCGAGAGCGACGCCGCCGGGCTGCTGTGGCTGCTACCGGCCTGCGTGGCGGCGGCGGCGGCCTATGCACTGTTCATGGGTGCGCTGAGCCTGCGCACCCAGGGCGTGTACTTCATCATGGTGACGCTGGCCTTTGCCCAGATGGCCTACTACATCGTGCACGACACGCCGCTGGGCGGTGGCACCGACGGCATCTACCTGGATGTGAAGCCGGTGCTCAGCGTGGGCGGCAGCACCTGGCTGAACCTGGACGGCGCGTTGAGCATCTACTTCTTCACCTTCGCCTGCCTGGTGGGGGTGTTCGGCTTCCTGGGCCTGCTGCTGCGCAGCCGCTTCGGCCGTGCGCTGGCCGGCATCAAGGCCAATGAGCAGCGCATGCGTGCCACCGGCTTTTCCACCTATCCGTACAAGCTGGCGGCCTTCGTCATCTCGGGCGCCATCGCCGGGCTGGCGGGCTTCCTTTTCGGCGTCAAGGACGGCTATGTGAACCCCGAGCTGATGAGCTGGCACCTCTCAGGCGCGGTGCTGATCATGATCATCCTGGGCGGCCTGGGCCATCTGCGCGGTGCACTGGTGGGCGCCTTCGCCTTTGCGCTGCTGCAGGAGTTCTTCAAGAGCGAAGCCATCTTCGGCGCCTTTGCCAAACACTGGCACCTGGGACTGGGCCTGACCATCATCGCCAGCGTGGCATTGCTGCCCAACGGCCTGGTCGGCCTGCCGGCCTTGTGGCGGCAGCGGCTGCTGGGCAAGGCGCGTGGCGCCGCCACCTCTGGCGAGCGGGCATGAGCGACATCCTGCTGCGCGGCCAGGGCATCACCCGCCGCTGGGGTGGCCTGGTGGCGGTCAAC
>JBBRJU010000380.1:0-3585 GCA_038218895.1 Burkholderiales bacterium | reverse complement strand
TATTTCTGGGGCCCGAAGTGGACCGGCGTGATGTACTCCGAGACCCGCGGCAAGATCCACTTCTGGGGCTCGTTGATCTTCTTCAACATCACCTTCTTCCCGATGCACTTCCTGGGTCTGGCGGGCATGCCACGTCGTTATGCCGACTACCCGATGCAGTTTGCTGATTTCAACGCCATTGCCTCGATCGGCGCCTTCGGCTTCGGCTTCATGCAGGTCTACTTCTTCGTCTTCGTTGTCATCCCGATGATGCGCGGCATCGGTGTCAAGGCACCGCAGAAGCCCTGGGAAGGTGCCGAAGGCCTGGAATGGGAAGTGCCGTCGCCGGCGCCGTTCCACACCTTCGAGAACCCGCCCAAGCTCGACGCCTCCGCCACCCGCGTGCTGGCCTGAACGAAGCAAGGACCGTGATGAACACACCGCGTGATGCACAGCAGCAGGGCAGGGCCAACCTGCGTCTGGCCCTGGTGCTGGCTTCATTGGCGGCGCTGTTCTGCGCCGGCTTCGTCGCCAAGATCATGCTGTTCAACCACTGAGCGGCCACGCCACCCGCCATGGCCTTGCCTTCGCTGATCAACGCGCTGCACCGCGACAACCGCCGCATGCTGGGCAAGCTGGCCGTCGTCGCGCTGGCGATGTTCGGCTTCGGCTATGCCTTGGTGCCGATGTACCGCACCATCTGCGACGCCCTGGGCATCAATGTGCTGTCGGTCAGCGAGCGGATCACCTCGGCCGGTTTGTCGGCGACGAGCAAGCGCCAGAGCAATACCCAGGTCGACACCAGCCGCAAGATCACCATCGAGTTCGATGCCAACGCCCGTGGCCCCTGGGAATTCAAGCCTGCCATCCGCTCCATGCAGGTGCACCCGGGTGAACTGGCCACGGTGATGTACGAGTTCCGCAACAAGCAGACCCGGACCATGGCTGCGCAGGCCATTCCGAGCTATGCGCCGATGCGCGCCGGCGCGCATTTCAACAAGCTGGAATGCTTTTGCTTCAACGAGTACATCCTGGCGCCGGGCGAGCAGAAGGCCTGGCCGGTGGTGTTCTATATCGACCCCAAGCTGCCCAAGGAAGTGACCACCATCACCCTGTCCTATACCTTCTTCGAAGTGCCCGGCAAGGTGTTGGGCCGGGGCCGGGGCCAGGGCCAGGGTGTCGCCGGGGCCGCCGCGCCTGCGCCGGAGAAGCGGTTGCCAGGCAGTGTGGCTGCGCCGGCTTTCCTGGTCCCTGTGGGGGTCGACCCGCTGCAGCGGGTCTCGGGGCGGTCGTGAGCGGAGATTTGCGCAAGGCGGCTGCCCGCAAGGGTTCTTTTCTGCGGACCATGCAGGCGGTGGCGTGGTCATTCTTCGGTGTGCGGCGGTCGGCTGACCATGCACAGGATGTCGCCAAGCTCAACCCGGTACACGTGATCATCGCCGGCCTGCTGGCCGCAGGTCTGTTCGTGCTGGCATTGGTGCTGCTGGTGCAGTGGGTGGTGGGTAGCGGCGTGGCCAGCTGAGCACCTGCCGCGCCCCGCCCCGCAGCACCAGCGACCCTCCGCCATTTCCATTCGTTTTCAAGTTTCCAGGTTTCGAGGAGAACCCACAAGATGTCTGCAGCGACACCCCGCAGCCCCACCCCGTACTACTTCGTGCCCAGCCCCTCGCGCCATCCGGCAATGGCAGCGCTGGGCCTGTTCTTCGTCATCCTGGGTGCTGGCCAGTGGGTCAACGGTGTCGGTTGGGGCGCCTACTCTCTGCTGCTGGGCATGGTGATCTGGCTGTCCACGCTGTTCGTCTGGTTCAAGGAAGCCATCGGCGAAAGCGAACGCGGCCTGTACTCCGAGCGCATCGACGTGTCGTTTCGCTGGAGCATGAGCTGGTTCATCTTCTCTGAAGTGATGTTCTTCGCCGCGTTCTTCGGTGCGCTGTACTGGGCCCGCGCCCACGCCGTGCCGATGCTGGGCAACCTGGACCACCAGGTGTTGTGGCCTGACTTCAAGGCCATCTGGCCCAGCGCAGGTGGCGGCGTCACCGCGTCGCCGGCCGGCACGGTGGAGCCGTTTGCAACCATGGGGCCCTGGCCGCTGCCGACGATCAACACCGCCATCCTGTTGACGTCGGGCTTGACGCTGACCGTCGCGCACCATGCGCTGATCGCAGGCAAGCGTGCCAAGACGATCGCCTGGATGTGGGTCACCGTGGCGCTGGGCGCCACCTTCGTGTGTGTGCAGGCCTATGAATACATCCATGCCTACCGTGATCTGAACCTGAAGCTCACCTCCGGCATCTTCGGCTCGACCTTCTTCTTGCTCACCGGCTTCCATGGCTTCCATGTGCTGGTCGGCATGCTGATGCTGCTGTTCATCACACTGCGTCTGCAGAAGGGCCATTTCACGCCTGAACGCCACTTCGGCTTCGAAGGCGCGGCCTGGTATTGGCATTTTGTCGATGTGGTCTGGCTGGGCCTGTACTTCCTGGTCTACTGGCTATAGCCGACCGCCGGGGCGACCGCCCGCCCGCAGCAAACGCCGCCTCCGGGCGGCGTTTCACATGGTGCACAGCGCTGCTGGGCGGCGCGCGCACCTGGCGGCTTGTGCCCTGTGCATCCACCGCATTTCCACAGCGCTGTCCACAGGTGCGCGTCAGGGCGCGCCGTATCATGGACCGCTGCCCCTCCCTGAGAACGCCCGCCCGATGTCCGCTGTCTTCCGCGCCAACCCGTCCAACTTGCCTGTCGACGACGAGGTCGCACGCCTGCGGGTGCCGCCGCACTCTGTCGAGGCCGAACAAAGCGTGCTGGGCGGCCTGCTGATCGACAACCTGGCCTGGGACCGGGCCGGCGACCAGGTCACCGAAAGCGATTTCTACCGCTATGAGCACCGCGAGATCTTCACGGCCATCGCCGCGCTGATCAATGCCAACAAGCCGGCCGATGTGATCACCGTGTTCGAGCAGTTGCAGAACAACGGCAAGGCCGAGGCCTGTGGCGGGCTGAAGTACCTGAACGACCTGGCTCAGAGCGTGCCCAGCGCCGCCAATTTGCGCCGCTACGCCGAGATCGTGCGGGAGCGGGCCATCCTGCGCAAGTTGATCTCGGCTTCCGACGAAATCGCGACCAACGCCTTCAATCCGCAGGGCCGGCAGGTCAGCCAGATCCTCGACGAAGCCGAGGGCAAGATCTTCAAGATCGGCGAGGAAGGATCGCGCAACAAGCAGGGCTTCATCGGCATCGACAAGCTCACCATGCAGCTGATCGACCGGGTGACCGAGCTGGCCGAGAACGGTGCCGAAGACGTGACCGGCGTGCGCACCGGGTTCTACGACATGGACCGCATGACGGCCGGCATGCAGAAGGGCGACCTGATCATCCTGGCGGCGCGCCCGTCGATGGGCAAGACGGCCTTTGCGCTGAACATCGCCGAGTACGTGGCGGTGAACGAAGAACTGCCGGTGCTGGTGTTCTCGATGGAAATGGGCGCCTCGCAGCTGGCCTTGCGCATGATCGGCTCACTGTGCCGCATCGACCAGAGCGGTCTGCGCACCGGCCGGCTGCGCGACGACGAATGGACCCGGCTGACCGAGGCCGCCGAGCGGCTGGGCA
>JBBRJU010000379.1:0-3586 GCA_038218895.1 Burkholderiales bacterium | reverse complement strand
AGATGCGGATGCAGATGCACGGGCAAGTGCATTGGCACGGGGCGGTTGGCGCATCGACGGGCGAAGGCCATGGCCGGTCGGTCGGACTTGCTGGGTCATGTGGGGCTGCCGTGAATTGGTGGCCACTGGGCCGGCCCCCGGGCCACGGCCCAGCGCCGGGCCGTCGGGGATGCCTGTTTTTCGGCAGCCCGCAGCCCGGATGTAGCTTCAGGTTGTAATGGCTTGTAGCGCCAGACTAAAAGATGGGGTCAGGTCTCACCTTTCACCTGTGCGCCGCCTTGCTGCTCCCACCGGGCGATCAGGCGGCTGACATGCTGCACCGACAGCCCCGTCTCCTTGCCGATGCGCGTCATCGTGTAGCCGCTGCGGCGGCAGGCGTGCCAGAACGCCTCTTCGCGGCTGCTGCACGACTGCAGCCAGTCTTGCAGGGACGATGTTGCTGCCGGGGCAGCCCCGGTGGCCCCGCTAGCCTTGGGCTGGTCTGACAGCGCTTGCGCCTGCGTCTGCATCCGCGTCTGCAATTCGGCCGCAAACGCGCTGCTGCCCAGCACAGCCTGGCCGCCCATGCCGGCATCCCAGAGCCTGGCATCCGGGGCGGCTTGCACCAGGTCGGCATACCGATGGGCAGCGCGCTGCACTTGCGCCGGGCTGGCCACGGCCACACCGAGCAGGGCAGCCCACAGGCTCAGACTGTCCAGCCATGCGGGCCCCACGAACCGGCCGGTGTGGGCTGCGTAGCTCGACCATGGCCAATCACCAGGGTGCGCCACCATGCCGGCGCGCACCGGGTTCAGATCCACGTAGCGGCACACCTCCATCAGGTAGTTCTGCTGGTCGACCACGAACGCGTTGTACCGGCCCTGGAACAAGTGGCCCACCAAGCCATGCCGGCGGTTGAAGCGCTGCGTGTAGACGCCATTCACATGCCGCATCAGCTGCGACAGATTGGCTTGGCGCGTATGAACCACCAGGTGGTAGTGGTTGCCCATCAGGCAGTAGGCCAGCAAGGTGGCATCAAAGCGTTCGAGGCCCCTGGCCAGCACGTCGAGCAGCGCGTTGCGGTCCAGGTTGTCGACGAAGATCGGCTCGCGCCGGTCACCCCGTGCGGTGACGTGGTAGTGCGCACCAGGGAATGCGATGCGTATCGGGCGTGCCACGCCAGCAGTCTGCACTGCACCGCGTCAGCTTTCAATGATTCTGCATGGGGTCAGGTCTCTCATTTCACCAGGACAGGTGAAATGAGAGACCTGACCCCATGCTCAGAACGCCTTCTCGCGCAGCACCTGCAGCAGGTACTGGCCGTAGCCGTTCTTCAGCATCGGCTGGGCCTGCTGCTCCAGTTGTGCGGCGCTGATCCAGCCGGCGCGGTAGGCGATTTCTTCCGGGCAGGCCACTTTCAGGCCTTGGCGCCTTTCCAGCGTGGCGATGAACTGGCCGGCTTCCAGCAGGCTGTCATGGGTGCCGGTGTCGAGCCAGGCATACCCGCGGCCCATGATCTGCACGTCCAGCTGGCCGTGTTGCAAGTAAGTGGCGTTGACCGTGGTGATTTCCAGTTCACCGCGGGCGCTGGGCTGGATGCCGGCGGCGATGTCGCACACCTGGTTGTCGTAGAAATACAGCCCGGTGACGGCGTAGTTGCTCTTGGGCTGCCGGGGCTTTTCTTCGATGCTCAGGGCCCGCTTGTCGGCGTCGAAGGCCACCACGCCGTAGCGCTCGGGGTCGGTCACGTGGTAGGCGAACACGCTGGCGCCTTGCTGGCGCTGGTCGGCACGCTTGAGCAGCGTGGCGAAGTCATGGCCGTAGAAGATGTTGTCGCCCAGCACCAGCGCGCTGGGCTGGTTGCCGACGAAGTTGCGCCCCAGGATGAAGGCCTGCGCCAGCCCGTCGGGGCTGGGTTGCACGCAGTAGCTGAGGTTCAGGCCCCAGCGGCTGCCATCACCCAGCAGGGATGCGAAGCGCGGTGTGTCCTGCGGCGTGCTGATGACCAGGATGTCGCGGATGCCGGCCAGCATCAGGGTGCTGAGCGGGTAATACACCATCGGCTTGTCATACACCGGCAGCAACTGCTTGCTGATGGCCAGCGTGGCCGGGTGCAGCCGGGTGCCGGATCCACCGGCCAGGATGATGCCTTTGCGTTGCATGGTGTGGTGTCCTCGGTCAGTGTGCTGGGCAGGTGGCTGCTTTCAGCGGTGCAGTGTTTCGGCCAGCATGCGCCGCACGCCGGTTTCCCAATCGGGCAGGTGCAGGCTGAAGGCGCTGCGCAGGCGGCTGGTGTCCAGGCGTGAATTCAACGGCCGTTGCGCCGGCGTCGGGTAGGCGCTGGTGGCGATGGGGCGCACCGCGTCGGCCGCCACTTGCAGCGGCACGCCGGCGGCCCGGGCGTATTCGATCACCAGTTGGGCATAGGCATGCCAGCTGGTGTGGCCAGCCGCGACGCAGTGGTACAGGCCGCCCAGCGCGGGCTGCGCCCGGGCCTGGCGCAGGGCATGGGCGCTCACGTCGGCCAGCAGTTCGGCGCTGGTGGGCGCGCCCACCTGGTCGGCGATCACGTTCAGTGCATCACGCTCGGCGGCCAGCTTCAGCATGGTCTTGGCAAAGTTGCCGCCGCGCGCCGCATACACCCAGCTGGTGCGCAAGATCAGGTGGCGGCAGCCGCTGGCGGCAATGGCTTGCTCGCCGGCCAGCTTGGTGCGGCCGTACACGCTGAGCGGGCCGGTGGGTGCGGCCTCGTCACGCGGGCTGCTGCCGCTGCCGTCGAACACATAGTCGGTGCTGTAGTGCAGCAGCCAGGCGCCACGCGCCGCTGCCTCGCGCGCCAGCACCGCCGGGGCAGTGGCGTTCAGCGCCAGGGCCAGGTCGGGCTCGCTCTCGGCCTTGTCGACCGCCGTGTGGGCGGCGGCATTGACGATCACGTCAGGCTGCACCGCCTGCACCAGCGCGGCCAGGCTCTCGGGCCGGGAAAAATCCGCCGCCAGCGGTGCCGGCGTGTCGAAGTCACAGGCCACCAGCGTGCCCAGCGGCGCCAATGCGCGCTGCAGCTCCCAGCCGACCTGGCCGTTCTTGCCCAGCAGCAGGATCTTCATGCGCGCCCCGCGTAGTGGGTCGACACCCAGTCGCGGTAGGCGCCGCTCTGCACCGTGGCCACCCAGTCGGCGTGGGCCAGGTACCACTGCACCGTCTTGCGGATGCCGCTGGCAAAGGTCTCGGCCGGGCGCCAACCCAGTTCACGCTCGATCTTGCGGGCGTCGATGGCATAACGCCGGTCATGGCCGGGCCGGTCGGTCACGTAGGTGATCAGCCGTGCGTATGGGCCAGCGGGGTCAGGCCGCAGTTCATCGAGCAGGCCGCAGACGATCTGCACGATCTGAATGTTGGCCTGCTCGTTCCAGCCGCCGATGTTGTAGGTCTCGCCCAGCCGGCCGCCGGCCAGCACCGCGCGGATGCCGCTGCAATGGTCGCCCACATACAGCCAGTCGCGGATCTGCTGGCCGTCGCCGTACACCGGCAAGGGCTTGCCGGCCAGCGCGTTGACGATGGTCAGCGGGATCAGCTTTTCCGGGAAATGGTACGGCCCGTAGTTGTTGCT
>JBBRJU010000378.1:0-3590 GCA_038218895.1 Burkholderiales bacterium | reverse complement strand
CTGTTGCTGTTGCTGTTGCTGTTGCTGTTGCTGTTGCTGTTGCTGATGACGATGACGATGACGATGACGATGACGACGACGATGACGATGACGATGACGATGACGATGACGATGACGATGACGATGACGATGACGATGATGCCACGCGGGCCAGTCAGCCTGGTGGCGTGGCGCATGTCAGATCGCCGCAGCGGGATCGTGCACCATCGTGCCGTCTGCGCCCGCCACGAAGCGGGTGACCATGCGCGGCGTCAGACGCGGAGAGGAATCGAGCATGCCCGAGCAACGCCCCAAAACACGCCCGATCTAGGCGCAAAGCGCAGCCATGGCGCGGGCTATGGCGCGCATTTGCAACGACGTGCGGGTGGGTTTTTGGGTTGGTGAGCGGCCATGTTCGAAAGCTCAGACCCTCAGGCCGGTGCGTGCACCTGGCTGGTGCGCCCGTGCGCGCCCGGGGTGCTGCGCCGGCGCTGGCCTGGCCCCCTTTGCAGGCCGGTGGCGTCGGCGGACAAACCTGCACACCGCTCGCGGTGCCTGGTTGCGCGTCGCCCGGCAGCCGCCTGGCCGGACCTGCAGCCCGCGACTTCAGCACCCTCACCTCGGCCTCGCCGTGCCAGCACTGGGTGCGGCCCGTTCACCGCCGCCCGACAGTCTGCTAGCGCCGCACCACCGGTGCGGCAGCCGCCACCCGTATCAGCGGCAGCGCGGGCGAGGGGTCGGTGATGCTGGCGTCGAACGGATGCACCACGGTGTTGACCTGCGCCAGCACACGACGCACATAGTTCAGCGTCTCGGCATAGGGCGGCACGCCGCGGTAGCGGTTGACCGCGCCTTCACCAGCGTTGTAGGCCGCCGCCACCAGCACCACATTGCCCTGGAAGTAGGCCATCAGCCAGCGCAGGTAGGCCATGCCCCCGCGGATGTTCTGTGCCGGGTCCAGGATGTTGCGCACCTTGAAGCGCGCCGCCGTGTCGGGGATCAGCTGCATCAGCCCCTGCGCATTCTTGGGCGACACCGCATTCGGGTTGAAATTGCTCTCGGTGTTGATGATCGCCAGCACCAGCTGCGGGCTGAGCTGGAAGTCGGGCGCCACCAGCTTGACGAAGTTGACGATCGGCGCCGGTGCGTTGGGCGGCAAGGTTTCCGGTGGCGGCTCCGCCGGGCGGTTCGGCTGCCGCACCGCCAGCTGTCCCGGCGGCACCGGCGGCGCCGGCAGTTGCACCGCCATCGGCTGCAGGCAGGGCGGCGGCTCGCCGCGCGGCGTGCCCATCGACTGGACCATGCGCTGGGCCTGTGGCATGCCCTGCTCGGCCGCAGCCAGGAACAGGTGCGCGGCCTGGGCGTCGTCGCGCTCGATGCCGCGGCTGTTGGTCAACATCCAGGCCAGGCTGAACTGGGCTTCGGCATCACCGTGCTGGGCAGCCTGGCAATACAGCGTGGCGGCGCGGGCCGGGTCACGCGGCATGCCGTTCTCGCCATGTTCCAGCGCCTGCGCCTCCTGGCGCCAGCGCAGCACCTGCGACGGCACCACCGTGCTCTGCGGCGGCGTGGGGGCCACCAGCGGCGCGGGCAGGGCCTGCAGGCCGTCGGACAGCTGGTTGTCCGACAACCGTGATTGCGCCAGCACCGGCATGGCCACGGCCACGGTCAGGCCGAGCGCCAGGTGGCGCAAGGCGGTTGTGCAGCGGTGGCGGATGGGCACGGGCATGGCAGCCCATCACTGTAGCCGCCGGCGTGCACGCCAGGCAGCCCGCACCCCCCCGCGCCTGCAGGGGCTGCAGGCACACGCCGGCGCCGCGCCTGCGACATGCATCACCGATCGATCACCTATCGATCTGCGGATTTCGCATGTGGGTGCCGGCGGTCCGGGCTTCTACACTCGGCCCCCGGCCCATGCCGGCCCGCCCAACACCAGGAGACGATCCATGCCCCGCGACACCAGCCAATGGCGCTTCGAGACCCTATCGGTCCATGCCGGTTACGAGCCCGAGCCCACCACCCATGCGGTGGCCGTGCCGATCTACCAGACCGTGGCGTTCAGCTTCGACAGCGCCCAGCACGCCGCAGACCTGTTCGACCTGAAGGTGGCCGGCAACATCTACAGCCGCATCATGAACCCCACCAACGCGGTGCTGGAAGAGCGGGTGGCGGCACTGGAAGGCGGCATCGGCGCGCTGGCGCTGGCCTCCGGCCAGGCGGCGGTCACCTACGCCATCCAGACGATCGCCGAGGCGGGCGACAACATCGTCAGCAGCAGCGCGTTGTACGGCGGCACCTACAACCTGTTTGCCCACACCCTGCCGCAGTTCGGCATCAGCACCCGCTTTGCCGACTACCGTGACCCGGCCAGCTTCGAGCCGCTGATCGATGCCCGCACCAAGGCCATCTACGTGGAAAGCCTGGGCAACCCGCAGGGCAACGTCACCGACATTGCGGCGATGGCGGCCATCGCCCACCGCCACGGCGTGCCGCTGATCGTCGACAACACCGTGCCCAGCCCCTACCTGTGCCGGCCGATCGCGCATGGTGCCGACATCGTGGTGCAAAGCCTGACCAAGTACCTGGGTGGCCACGGCACCAGCATCGGCGGGGCCATCATCGACTCGGGCAAGTTCCCCTGGGCTCAGCATGCGCAGCGCTTCAAGCGGCTGAACGAGCCCGATGTCAGCTACCACGGCGTGGTCTACACCCAGGCACTGGGCGCAGCGGCCTACATCGGCCGCGCCCGGGTGGTGCCGCTGCGCAACATGGGCGCGGCGCTGTCGCCGTTCAACGCCTTCCTGATCCTGCAGGGCATCGAGACCCTGGCGCTGCGCATGGACCGCATCTGCGCCAACACCCTGGCGGTGGCGCAGTTCCTGGAAAGTCATTCCAAGGTGGGCTGGGTCAACTACGCCGGCCTGCCCAGCCACCCCGACCACGCGCTGGTGCAGCGCCAGATGGGTGGCAAGGCCTCGGGTCTGATGACCTTCGGCGTGAAGGCCGGCCGTGCCGGCGGCGAGCGCTTTCTGGATGCGCTGCAGCTGTTCACCCGCCTGGTGAACATCGGCGACGCCAAGAGCCTGGCCACGCACCCGGCCAGCACCACCCACCGGCAGCTGTCACCCGAGGAACTGGCCAAGAGCGGCGTGGGCGAAGACACGGTGCGGCTGTGCGTGGGCATCGAGCACATTGACGACTTGCTGGCCGACCTGGACCGGGCGCTGGCGGCGGTGTAGATGCGCGGTGCAGCAGCAAATGGCCGGCCATGCACCACGGCTGACGCCGATTTGCAGCGGCATCACGTACTGACAGGTTTGTTATTTGAACTGCATCGTTAATTTTTTGAACTCGTCGGTCTACATTTGCTCCTAGATAGTTCAACCCCGCCTGGCAACAGGTATTTTCTGGAGATCTCCCCAATGAAAAAGCTGCTGATTGCATCCGCCCTGACCCTGGCCGCCCTGGGCGCCCAAGCCAAGGACATCGTCGAAACCGCTGTGGCGGCCGGCAATTTCAAGACCCTGGCGACCGCGCTCACCGCCGCCGGCCTGATCGACACGCTGAAGGGCAAGGGCCCGTTCACCGTGTTTGCGCCCACCGACGCCGCC
>JBBRJU010000377.1:0-3617 GCA_038218895.1 Burkholderiales bacterium | reverse complement strand
CGCCAGCAGGCGGTCGAGCGGCGCGCCGTCGATCTGGAAACCCGGCGGGCTCTGGCGGCTGCGCAGGGCTGCGAGCAGCGCCTGTTGGGCAGCCACGCGGGCCTGCGTGTCGGTGCGCAGTGGCCCCAGTCGCCGCTCGGCCGCCTCCAGCGCCTGCATGCGCGTCCAGGCCTGCGTGAATGGGATCTGCCAGCCCCAGGGCTGCGCCACCGACAGCCGCCACTGGTCATGCTTGTTTTGCGCCAGGTCGAACTCGGCCTGCGCCAGTTGCCGACGCAGATCGACCAGCCGCGTCTCGGCCTGGATCGGGCCCGACAGAAAGTCGTGCAGCCGCCGTGCATGGTCCCGCCCCTGCCGGCCCAGTGCGAGCTGCAAGTCCATCTCGACCAGCCGGCGGAAGGTCGGCGTGGTCGGCAGCAGGCGCTCGATGGGGTGCGCGTTCCACAGCGCGTCGCGCTCGGCCTGCTTGCGCGCCAGCGCGGCTTCCAGTTCGCCGAGTTGGCGTGTGACCGCGCTCAGCGGTGCGTTGGCTGCAGGCACCTGGCGGGCGATGTCGGCGGCCGCTTCATCACGCCAGCGGCCGAGCGACGCGCTGGTCTCGCGCAGCACGCGCAGGCTCTGCGCCTGTTGCGACAGCTGCTGCCACTCGTCCCACACCAGCCGCACGCCGAGCAGCAGCGCGACGATCAACAGCAGGTTGAGCAGGTTGCGGCCCACCCACCGCAACAGGAAGCCGACAAGGTTCTGCATGGCGCATCGGGTTGATGCGCGCAGTCTCGCGCATGGCAGGCGCTTGCGGCCACCCCCCCCGGCATCTTTTTGGCGCCAGCGGCCTGTTCGGGCCCCGGCAGGCCGGGGATGCCACCCTTGCCAGCCGGGATCCCGCGCCAGTCAGGATCTCGCGGCCGCGGCCGTCCTTGGTCCAGGTCGTGCCGACGCGCATTGGTACGCTCGGGCATGCGCGCCATGGGTTTGACGCGACGCCTGGCCGCGCAGCCTGCGGATGTGACAACAGCGACCGGCCAGATGCCGGCGAAAGGCTGAACGATGATCGACCTGACAGCGCATGGCTTGGCCATGCTGCTCTTTGCAGCAGTGGTGTTTGCCCTGTTCATCCACAACCGCTGGTCGATCTCCACCATCAGCCTGGGCATGCTGGCGGTGCTGCCACTGGGCTTCACGTTGTTTCCGCTGGTCCGCGACGGCCAGGCGCTCGATCCCGCCCGGTTTTTTGCCGGGTTTGCCAGCCCAGCGCTGGTGGCCATCTGCGCGCTGATGGTCGTCGGCCACGGCCTGGTCGTGACCGGCGCCCTGGAGCCCGCCGCACGCCGCCTTGCCAGCCTGGTGGCCGGCTACCCGCGCAGCGCGCTGCTGGCCGTGCTGGTGGTGGCGGCGTCGGCCAGCGGCGTGGTGAACGACACGCCAGTGGTGGTGCTGCTGATCCCGCTGCTGCTGGCGGCGGCGCGCCAGTCCAAGGTGCCGGCCGCCGGCCTGCTGCTGCCGATGAACTACGCGGTGCTGATTGGCGGCATGGCCACCACGATCGGAACGTCGACCAACCTCATCATCGTGGCGATCGCCGCGTCGCTGGGGGTGCGGCCTTTCGGCCTGTTCGACTGGTTTGGCCTGGTCGCGCTGGCCGCTGTGCCGGCGCTGGCTTATCTGTGGCTGCTGGCACCGCGGCTGCTGCGCCAGGTGCCGGCGCTCGCGCAGGACCTGAGCGACGATGTCTTCGACGCGGAGCTGCATGTCGACGACGACAGTCCGTTGGCGGGCCAGCCACTGAGCGATTTGCTGATCAAGGTCGAGCCGCGCCTGCAGCTGGTGGGCGTGCGCCGTGCGTCGCGCCTGTTGTCGCCGCTGCCCAGTATCCAGTTGCGGGCTGGCGACCGTCTGGTCATCCGTGAGACCGCGCTGCGGCTGAAAGAGCTCGAGCGGCAACTCGGCGCCGAACTGCACACCGTGGCTGCACCCGGCGACGAAGAGCCAGATGAAGCGGCTACATGGTCAAAGGCTAAAAAATCTACAAAAACTGTAGAAGCTGTAGAAGCTGTAGAAGCTGTGGAAGAGGTGAAAAAGGAAAAAGCGCAGACAGCAGCGGCGTCGGCCGTGGTGGCGCAGATGATCGTCACCGGCGGCTCACCGCTCGAGGGCCGCAGCGTGCGCCAGGAGCGGCTCGCCGAACGCTTCGGCTTCATCGTGGTCGGTGTGCGCGCGCTGGCCCCTCGGCCGTCGTGGCAGCGCAGCGACCTGGCCGACCGTGTGGTCAGCATCGGTGATGTGCTGTTGGTGCAAGGCGACGCCAGCGCCATGCGCAAGGCGCAGCGCGACGGCTATGGGCTGCTGCTGGACGAGCGTTTTGCGGTGCCGCGCCAGGACAAGGCCCGCATCGCCATCGCCGTGATGGCCGCTGTCGTGCTGTTGGCGGCCACCAAGACCGTGCCCATCGAGATGGCGGCGCTGGGCGGCACCTTGTGCCTGCTGCTGACGCGCTGCCTGTCCTGGGAGGACATTGCGCAGTCCTTGTCCGCCAAGGTCGTGCTGTTGGTCGCGGCCAGTCTCGCGCTGGGCGACGGGCTCGCCATCACCGGCGCGACAGACTGGCTGGCGCAGGGTCTGGCGGCGCAGGCCGGCGCTCTGTCACCGGCCTGGCTGGTGGCGCTGTTGATGGCATTGATGGGGCTGGTCACCAATTTCGTGTCGAACAACGCTGCCGCAGCCATCGGCACGCCGCTGGCGGTCTCGCTGGCGCAGACGCTGGGGATGCCGCCAGAACCCTTCGTGCTGGCTGTGCTGTTCGGCTGCAACCTGTGTTACCTGACGCCGATGGGCTACCAGACCAATCTGCTGGTCATGAATGCCGGTGGCTACCGCTTCGCCGACTTCCTGCGGGTTGGTACGCCGCTGTTCCTGATCATGTGGGCCACACTTTCTGTGTTGCTGGCGTGGCGCTATGGCCTGTCGTAGCAGGTTGCCGTGAGGTGGCCGTCGCGAGTTGCCGGGCCGCCGTCGTTGACCCGGCTGCCCGGCGCAACGATGATGCTGGCGAACCCGGGCCGCAGAGCCCGCCCAAGGAGTGCTGATGGAAGAAGAAGTCGTCCGCTTGCTCGTCGTGCTCGACGAGTCTGAACTTGGCCTGCGCACGGCCGCCGTGGGGGCGTCCCTGGCGGCACGGCTCGGCGCCGAGATCACGCTGCATGTGGTGATCCCGATCGAGCACATCGATGCGCGCTCGGCCGCATCGGCACTGCTGGTGCAGGAGCAGCACCGGGAGGCCTGCCGGCAGCGCGCGGCCGGCTGGTTCGCCCGTGCGCATGCCCTGGTGCAGCCGTCTGGCATCTCCGTGCGCACCGTCTTGACGCTGGACGAGGAGCCCTGCGCTGCGGTGCTGCGCATCGCCGACGAGCAAGGCTGCGGGCTGATCGTGGTGGGCTCGCAGGGCCGCGGCATGGTGTCGCAGGTGCTCGGTGGCAGCCTGGTCGCCGACCTGGTGCGCCAGTCGCATTTGCCGGTGCTGGTGTGCCGCGAGGACATGACGGCCGGCTGGCTGGCCGGCGCCACCCCCGGCACCACCCCCGGCACCGCGCCCGGCAGCTGACACCTGGCGTGCTGCGGCC
>JBBRJU010000376.1:0-3618 GCA_038218895.1 Burkholderiales bacterium | reverse complement strand
GCGCTGCACCTGCAGCTCCACACCGCTGGCCACTTCCACGTTCACCATGCTCTCGCCGAGCTTGGACACACGGCCGATCAGGCCGCCGGCCACGACCACCTCATCACCCTTGGCCAGCGCTTCGATCATGGCCTTGTGCTCCTTCTGGCGCTTCATCTGGGGCCGGATCATGATGAAGTACAGCACCACGAACATCAGCACCAGCGGCAGCAGCTGGCCGAGAGAGCCGAACATCGATTCGACACCCCCGGCGGCGGCGGCTGGGGCGGTCTGGGCAAAGGCGTTGGAGATGAACACGTCAGAAATCCTTGAACGGTGGGCCCGGCCGGGTGGCAGCCAAACCGCACATTGTAGTTGGGGGGGTGGCGCTGCGGCGGCAGCCGCATTGCGCCGGTCAGAACAGGGCCATGCTCAGCTTGCGCCGGTACTGGTCCACCACCGGGTCGCTGGATGCGACTGCGGCATGGCCGGTGAGTTCCAGCGCACCCTTGGCCTTTTCGGAGCCTGCGGCGGCCTTGGGCTGGGGCTTGGTCAGCAGTTCGAGGATGGCAACATAGGTCTTGCGGGCCAGTTCGCCGTTCCAGACCTTGTCGCGCATCACGATCTCCAGCAACGCGTCCATGGCGTCGGTAAAGCGGCCGGCTGCCATCAGCTGCTGGGCCAGTTCATGGCGGGCGTCGAAGTCGCGCCGGTTGGCAGCGATGGCGGCTTCCAGCACCTGCGGACTGCGTGCCGCGGGCGCCATCTCGCAGGCGTCGAGCCACAACCCCAGCGCAGCAATGCGGCCGTCGATCATCGCCTTGCTGGCCACCGGCTGCCAGGCAGCGCGCGCCAGCGCAATGCTGCCGGTCTCGACCAGCAGCTTGACGTATTCGCAGCGCGCGCTGTCGTTGGCCGGGTCGACAGCCACCGCCTGCTGCAGCTTGGCCAGGGCAGCGTCCAGGTCGCCGTCGGCTTCCAGTGCCTCGGCCTCGGCAGTGTCTTCTTCAGCCTCCAGCGCCTCGGCGCTGGGCACGTGGCGGTCGAGGAATTCCCGGATCTGCGCCTCGGGGACGGCGCCGACGAAGCCATCGACCGGCTGGCCGTCCTTGAACAGCACGCAAAACGGGATCGACCGCACGCCGAAGGCCTGGCTCAGCTGGCCGGCGATGTCGGGCTGGTCATCGCTGTTGAGCTTGGCCAGCTTGAAGCGGCCGGCGTAGGCCGCCTCCACCTTCTCGAGCAGCGGGCCCAGCGTGCGGCAGGGGCCGCACCAGGGGGCCCAGATGTCGAGCAGCACCGGCTGCTGCATCGAGGCCTGGATCAGCTCGGCTTCGAAATTCTGGATGGTGATGTCGCTCATGGCTGCGCCCGGAAGGGGTGGTGGGAAGCAAGCGGCTGCAGATCAGGGCGGCCGCCTACAATTCAATGTGTGTACCTGCCGGCGCCCAGACGCCTTCTGCCGTGGATTCCAACCCCGACAACCGCCCGCTCGGCGACCCCGCAAACCACCCGCCAGCCACGGCCGGCGAGGGGCCCGGCGTGCAGGTCGGCGTGCTGATGGGATCTTCGAGCGACTGGGAAACGATGCGGCAGGCAGCCTCAATTCTCGCCGAGTTTGGCGTCGCCCATGAATGCCGGGTGGTGTCGGCCCACCGCATGCCCGACGCGATGTTCGCCTACGCCGAAGCCGCAGCCGGCCGCGGCCTGGTGGCCATCATCGCCGGGGCCGGCGGTGCGGCCCACCTGCCGGGCATGCTGGCGGCCAAGACCACCGTGCCGGTGCTGGGCGTGCCGGTGCAGTCCAAGGCGCTGTCGGGGGTGGATTCACTGCACTCGATCGTGCAGATGCCCAAGGGCATCCCGGTGGCCACTTTTGCCATCGGTGCGGCCGGCGCCGCCAATGCCGCCCTGTTTGCGGTGGCGATGCTGGCCAACAGCGACCCGGCACTGCGCCAGAAGCTCGACGCTTTCCGCGCCCGCCAGACCGCCGCAGCGGCGGCCATGACGGCTGAACTCGGATGACATCGCCCCCATGCGCACGCCGTTCGCTGCCCCTTCGGGGGCCCGCACCAGCAGCGTCGCGCGGCCGCGCGGCCCTGGCATGAGCCCGGGGTGCATCCTCCCCGGCGCCACGCTCGGCGTGATGGGCGGCGGCCAGCTCGGCCGCATGTTCGTGCAGGCGGCCCAGTCCATGGGTTACTTCACCGCCGTGCTCGACGCCGACCTCGCGTCGCCCGCCGGCCTGGTGGCGCACCACCACATCGCTGCCGACTACCTGGACGCGCAGGGCCTGGCGCAGCTGATGCAGTGCAGCGCGGCCATCACCACCGAATTCGAGAACGTGCCGGCGGGGGCGCTGGTCACGCTGGGCGCACAGCGCCCGGTCGCGCCCAGCGCCGACGCCGTGGCGGTGTGCCAGGACCGCGCTGCCGAGAAAGCCCAGTTCCGCCGCAGCGGCGTGCCCTGCGCGCCGTACGCACTGATCGACACGCCCGAGCGGCTGGCCAGCGGGCCCGACAGCCTGCTGCCGGGCATCCTGAAGACCGCACGGCTGGGCTATGACGGCAAAGGCCAGGCGGTGGTGGCCGACCGCGCCGCGCTGGCCACCACCTGGGACCGGCTGGGCCAGGTGCCTTGCGTGCTGGAGCAGAAGCTGCCGCTGGCGCTGGAGCTCAGCGTGGTGGTGGCCCGCAGCGCCACCGGCGACCTGGTGCAGCTGCCTGTGCAGCAGAACCTGCACCGCGACGGCATCCTCGCCGTGACGCAGGTGCCGGCACCCGATGCCAGCGCTGCGGTGCAGCAGCAGGCCGCCGCCGCAGCGGCGCAGCTGGCCGCCGACCTGGCCTATGTGGGCGTGCTGTGCGTCGAGTTCTTCGTG
This sequence comes from Burkholderiales bacterium, assembly GCA_038218895.1. Lineage (GTDB taxonomy): Bacteria > Pseudomonadota > Gammaproteobacteria > Burkholderiales > Burkholderiaceae_C > Pseudaquabacterium. The sequence continues at coordinate 758 of JBBRJU010000376.1, read as the reverse complement.
CTGGCCGACGGCAGCCTGGTGGCCAACGAGATGGCGCCGCGCCCGCACAACTCCGGCCATTGGTCGATCGACGGCGCCGACATCAGCCAGTTCGGCCTGCAGGTGCGCACCCTGTGCGGCCTGCCGCTGGTGGCGCCGCGCCAGCATTCAGCTGCAGTGATGTTGAATCTGCTGGGCGATCTGTGGTTTGCTGCCGGCGGTGCCGAGCGCAGGCCGCCGTGGGCCGACGTGCTGGCCCTGCCCGGTTTGCATCTGCACTTGTATGGCAAGACCAGCGCCCGCCCCGGCCGCAAGATGGGCCACCTGACCGTGACCGCCGCCACGCCGGTGCAGGCCCGCGCCACCGCGCTGCAGGCCGCAGCACTGTTGGGCCTGCCGGCGTTCTGAGCCGCCACCGGCCGCACACCATGCCCGTCCTGGCCGGTGACGATCCAGCGGCGCAGGCCGCCGCTGCGCAATGTCTGGCTGCTGGCGGCCTGGTCGGCCTGCCCACCGAGACGGTGTACGGCCTGGGCGCGCGCGCCGACGACGACGCTGCGGTGGCCGCCATCTTTGCGGCCAAGGGCCGGCCGGCGGACCACCCGTTGATCGTGCATGTGGCCGGGCTGCCCCAGGCCGCCGCGTTCACCGGTGCGCTGCCACCCGCCGCCCAGCGCCTGGCCGCCGCCTTCTGGCCCGGGCCGGTGACGGTGATCGTGCCGCGCCGCGCCGGCATTGCTGAAGCCGCCGCCGGCGGCCAGGCCAGCATCGGCCTGCGC
>JBBRJU010000375.1:0-3626 GCA_038218895.1 Burkholderiales bacterium | reverse complement strand
AGGAGCGAGCAGTTCGAGGCCCGGCTGAGCCTGGTGGAAGTGCTGGACAGCCAGTCGCTGCAACCACGGCGTGCCGCCGCCTGACCAAGCGGCTGCTGCGGAACCGGCTCTGCCGGGCCGCCGGGGGCGCCCCCTGGAAGAAGCGCGGAAGGCGCTTCGGGGGAGGCTAGTTCAGAGCGCGGCGCGCGTTCTGGAACATGCGCACCCAGGGGCTGCGTGCCGACACATTGCCGCCCTGCCAGCTCATCTGCAGGTTGCGGACCACCCGCTCGGGGTGCGGCATCAGCACGGTGATGCGGCCGTCGTCGGTGGTGACCGACGTCAACCCGCCCGCGCTGCCGTTCGGGTTGAACGGATAGGTTTCGGTGGCGGCGCCGTGGTGGTCGACAAAACGCATCGCCTGGCGGACCTGGGCAGCGTCACCGCGCTGGGAGAAATCAGCAAACCCTTCACCATGGGCCACCGCAATCGGCAACCGGCTGCCAGCCATGCCGGTGAAGAACAGTGACGGGCTGGCCAGCACTTCCACCAGGCTCAGCCGGGCCTCGAACTGCTCGCTCTTGTTGCGGGTGAAGCGTGGCCAGGCGGCGGTGCCGGGGATGATGGGCGCCAGTGCGGCCATCATCTGGCAGCCGTTGCACACCCCCAGCGCCAGCGTGTCGGGCCGGTTGAAGAAGGCCGCGAACTGGTCGGCCAGCGCCGGGTTGAACAGGATGCTGCGGGCCCAGCCCTCGCCGGCACCCAGGGTGTCGCCATAGCTGAAACCGCCGCAGGCCACCAGGGCCTGAAACTGGCCGAGCTGCGCCCGGCCGGTTTGCAGATCCGTCATGTGCACGTCGTAAGCCTCGAAACCGGCCTGTGCCATGGCGTAGCTCATCTCGACCTGTGAGTTGACACCCTGCTCACGCAGGATCGCGACCTTGGGCCGGGCCAGGTGCACAAACGGCGCGGCAGGGTTCTCGGCCACATCGAAAGCCAGGTGCTGGTGCAGGCCGGGGTCGCCCGGCGCACCGGCAGCGGCATGCTCTGCATCGGCGCAGGCGGGGTTGTCGCGCAGCCGGGCAATTTGCCAACTCACCGTGTCCCAGGCCTGCTGCAAGTCACGCAGCGGGGCGCTGAACTGCAGCTTGGCGTCGCGCCACACTTCAGCCACACCACGGTCGTTCGGCTTGCCCACCACATGGCTGTGGCGGGACAGGCCGTGCGTGCGCAACACGCCCATCACCGCGTCGCGCTCGGCCCGCGCCACCTGGATCAGCACGCCGATCTCCTCGCTGAACAGGGCTTTCAGCGTCAGCTCGTTGCGGCGCTCGCTGACCTGGGTGGCCCAGTTCTTTGAATCGCCGTATTCAGCCAGGCTGCTGCTGATGCCGTCGCCCTCGGTCACCAGCAGGTCGACGTTCAAGCTCAGGCCCAGCTGGCCGGCAAAGGCCATCTCGCAGGCGGCAGCCCACAGGCCGCCGTCGCTGCGGTCGTGGTAGGCCAGCAGCTTGTTGTCACTGCGCAATTGGTTGATGGCGGCCACCAAGGCTTTCAGCTGCGCCGGGTCGTCCAGATCGGGCACCGTGTCACCAAACTGGCCGGTCACCTGGGCCAGCATGCTGCCGGCCATGCGGTTCTTGCCCTGGCCCAGATCGACCAGGATCAGCGTGGTGTCGCCGGGCTGCAACTGCGGCGTGAGTGTTCCGCGCACCTCGTCCAGCGTGGCAAAGGCGGTGATGACCAGGCTGACCGGCGCTGTCACCTGCTTGTCGATGCTGCCGTCGCGCCACTTGGTGCGCATCGACAGGCTGTCCTTGCCCACCGGGATGCCGATGCCGAGTGCGGGGCACAGTTCCAGGCCAACGGCCTGCACGGTGTCGTACAGCGCGGCGTCTTCACCAGGCTCGCCGCAGGCGGCCATCCAGTTGGCAGACAGTTTGACCCGCGGCAGGCTGATCGGTGCGGCCAGCAGGTTGGTGATGGCCTCGGCCACCGCCATGCGGCCACTGGCCGGGGCATGCAGCGCAGCCAAAGGCGTGCGCTCGCCCATGGCCATGGCCTCGCCGCGGAAGCCGGCATAGTCGGCCAGCGTCACCGCGCAATCGGCCACCGGCACCTGCCAGGGGCCGACCATCGGGTCGCGGTGGCTCAAGCCTCCGACGGTGCGGTCGCCGATCGTGATCAGGAAGCGCTTGCTGGCCACGGTGGGGTGGCGCAGCACGCTGAAGGCCACATCGGCCAGCAAGATGCCGGTGAGGTCCAGCGGCGGCTCGGTGCGCAGAACGCGCTGCACGTCGCGGTGCATCTTGGGTGGCTTGCCGAACAGCACCTGCATCGGCATGTCGATCACCCGCGTCCGGGGCCCATCTGCACCGGGACCGTCTTCCAGTACCAGCTCCGCTGCGTCGGTGGCCACGCCCACCACCGCATAGGGGCAGCGCTCACGCGCGCACATCTGCGCAAACAGCGGCAGCAGACCGGGGTCGATCGCCAGGGTGTAGCGCTCCTGGCTCTCGTTGCACCAGATCTCTTTCGGCGCCAGGCCGGTCTCTTCCAGCGGCACCTGGCGCAAGTCGAAGGTGGCGCCCTTGCCGGCGCCGTCCACCAGTTCGGGGAAGGCATTGCTGATGCCACCGGCGCCCACGTCGTGGATGGCCAGGATGGGATTGCAGTCACCCTGGGCCCAGCAGTGGTTGATGACCTCCTGCGCGCGGCGCTGGATCTCGGGATTGCCACGCTGCACGCTGTCGAAATCGAGTGCGGCGGTGTTGGTGCCGGCAGCCATGCTGCTGGCCGCACCGCCGCCCATGCCGATGCGCATGCCCGGGCCACCCAGCTGCACCAGCAGCGTACCGGCCGCAAACCGCAGCTTGTGGGTCTGCCCGGCGCTGATGGTGCCCAGGCCACCGGCGATCATGATCGGCTTGTGGTAACCGCGCTGCACCCCGGCCACCCGCTGCTCGAACACCCGGAAGTAGCCGGCCAGGTTGGGCCGGCCGAATTCGTTGTTGAAGGCCGCGCTGCCCAGCGGGCCGTCGACCATGATTTGCAGCGCGCTGGCGATGTGCGCCGGCTTGCCGATGGGGTGGGCCTCCCAGGGCTCGGCCAGGCCGGGCAAGTGCAGGTGGCCGACTGAAAAGCCGGTCAGCCCGGCCTTGGGCTGGGCGCCGCGGCCGGTGGCGCCTTCATCACGGATCTCGCCGCCGGCCCCGGTGGCTGCACCCGGGAACGGGCTGATGGCGGTCGGGTGGTTGTGGGTCTCGACCTTCATCAGCACATGGGCCAGCTCTTCGCGCGGGCCGTAGGCCGGGGCCTGGGTGAAGCCCGCGCTCGGGGGTTCAGGCAGCCAGCGCTGCACCGGCCCGCCCTCCATCACCGCCGAGTTGTCGCTGTAGGCGACGATGCTGTGCTGGCGATCGGTGCCGTCCAGCAGCTTCTCGGTGTTGCGGATCATGCCGAACATGCTCAGCGGCTGGCGTTCGCCGTCGATCGTGAAGTCGGCATTGAAGATCTTGTGGCGGCAGTGCTCGCTGTTGGCCTGGGCGAACATCATCAACTCGACATCGCTGGGGTTGCGGCCCAGGCCGGTGAAGGCGGCCACCAGGTAGTCGATCTCGTCGTCGCTCAGCGCCAGGCCGAATTCG
>JBBRJU010000374.1:0-3628 GCA_038218895.1 Burkholderiales bacterium | reverse complement strand
CCACCCAACATGCTGTTCCTGCTGTCCCCCGCCAAGAGCCTGGATTACGACCGCCCGCTGCCGCGCGGCGTGCGCCAGCGCGCCACCGAGCCGCTGTTCCTGCCCCAGGCCAGTGCGCTGATCAGCAGCCAGCAACGACTGCCAGCGCAGCAGGTGGCTGCGCGGATGGATTTGTCAGACAGCCTGGCCACGCTCAACGCCGCCCGCTATGCCGCCTGGGTGCCGCAGCACGACGACCACAACAGCCGCCCGGCGGTGCTGGCCTTCAACGGTGATGTCTATGACGGCCTGGACGTGCGCAGCCTGCAGCCGGCTGATCTGGCCTGGGCGCAGCGGCATGTCGTCATCCTGAGCGGCCTGTACGGCGCGCTGCGCCCGCTCGACCGGCTGCAGCCCTACCGGTTGGAGATGGGCACCCGCCACGCCACCGCGCACGGCAAAGACCTCTATGCGTTCTGGGGCGACACCGTGGCCAGTTACCTGACCCAACGCCTGGCCGACGACAAGCACCCCGTCGTCGTCAATCTGGCCTCGCAGGAATACTTCAAGGTGGCCGACCGGCCGGCCCTGGCCGCCCGCGTGGTCGATTGTGTGTTCGAGGACTGGAAGGATGATGGCCGCAGCGGCGGCCAGTACAAAATCATCAGCTTCTTCGCCAAGCGCGCACGCGGCGCCATGCTGCGCTGGGCCATCCTGCAGCGCGCGCGCAGCGTCAAGGCTTTGCAGGGCTTCGACGCCGACGGTTATGCCTTCGACCCGGCCGCCTCGTCGGCCCACCGGCTGGTGTTCCGCCGTCGGCAAGCCGGCTGATTGCACCGCTCGCGCCGCGCGCCACACACGCCACACACGCCCCACACGCCCCACACGCCCCACACGCACGCGGCCCCCACACCCCCCGCCCCCGCCATTCCGCCGCACCGCCCACCTTGCTGCGCCTCCGGGCCAGCCCGGGGTGGGCCAGCGCGGCGGCGCTGCCAGAATCTGCAGGCATGACATCGCCGCAAACCGTCACGCCCGAACTGCGCCAATGGATCATCGAGCAGGCCCAGGCCGGTTGTCGGCCCGACGACGTGCTGGCGGCCATGCGCAGCAGCGGCTGGGACGAAGCCGTGGCGCTGGACGCGCTCACCGACACCTTGCAGGCGTTCCTGGGCGCCCAGCCCGCCGGCCAACCCGCAGCCCAGGTGCTGCCCGTGCCGGTGCGGGTGCCCGAGCCCGCCCTGGCCGGCTCGCCCAGCATGCTGTGGGCCCATGACCGCGACGTGGCCGTGCTGCTGAGCATGCACAACCCGCGGGTGGTGGTGTTCGGCGGCCTGCTGTCCGACGAAGAATGCGACGCGCTGGTGGCGGCTGCGGCACCGCGCATGGCGCGCTCGGAAACCGTGGTCAACGAGACCGGCGGCAACGAGGTCAATGCCTCGCGCACCAGTGACGGCATGTTCTTCGGTCGCGGCGAGCTGCCGATCTGCCAGCTGGTCGAGGCGCGCATCGCCGCGCTGCTGCACTGGCCGGTGGTCAATGGCGAGGGCCTGCAGGTGCTGCACTACCGGCCCGGTGCCGAGTACAAGCCGCACCATGATTATTTCGACCCGGCACAACCGGGCATGGCCGCAGTATTGGCGCGTGGCGGGCAGCGGGTGGCCACGGTGGTGGTGTATCTCAACACACCGCAGCAGGGCGGCGGCACGGTGTTCCCGGATGTGCAGCTGGAAGTGGCGCCGATCAAGGGCAATGCGGTGTTTTTCAGCTACGACCGGCCGCACGCCATCACCCGCAGCCTGCATGGCGGCGCGCCGGTGCTGGCCGGCGAAAAATGGGTGGCCACCAAGTGGCTGCGTGAGGACGAATTCAGCTGACGACGGGCAGGCCCGCCACCATCGGCCCCAACAGCAGCCCCATGTCCAGACCCACCGCCGACCCTGGCACCAGTGCCATCAGCAGCGCCACCACCAACGCCAACACCAGGCCCAGCGCCACCCATCCGGCGTGGTTGCGGCCGCCGGTGCTCCACGCCACCACCACCCGCGTCAGACCGTTGGCGGCAATCGCCAGCAGCACGGCGCTGCTGGCAGCGGTTGCGTCCAGCCGCCCTTGTGCCGACAGCGCGGCCACTGCGGTCACCCCGGCATGGGCATCGGCCAGGCCGGCCAGGGCCACGCTGGCCAGCGTGCCGGCCTGGCCGAACAGGCGTTCGGCCTGGGTGACCAGCATCGCCACGCCCGTCAGCATGGTGGCCACCAGCAAGGCCTGGCGCACCTGCAGCGCGCCGCCGCCGCTGGGTGGCCGTGCGTCGGCCGCCAGGGCGTGGCGGCTGTGCCAGGCCAGCAGCCCACCGAGGCCCAGCGCCACGGCGGCGCCGGCCAGCAGCGCCGGCGTCAGCTGCAGCGCCAGCGCCGGCGCCACGGCCCACAGCATCAGCAGGGCCTGCAACCAGGTGGCGCCGGTGGACAGCACCGCCGCAGCCGTGCAGGGCCCGGCCAGCGCCGGCTGGGCCCGCCGCCGGCTGCCCATGGCGGCGACCGTGGCGGTGCTGGAGACAAAGCCGCCCAGCAGGCCCGACAAGGGCAGGCCGATGCCCGGCCCGGCCCAGCGCAGTGCCATGTGGCCGACTGCCTGCAGCAGCAGGATCAGCAGCACCAGCCCGGCCAGCATGCTGGGTTGTAGCCCTGCCAGCCAGGCCACCGGTTGCTGCGGTACCAGCGGCAACAGCACCAGGCCCAAGGCCGCCAGCAGCAGGCCGTCGTGCAGCTCCTGGTCGGTCAGCAGCCGGGTGGCGAAGTGGTGCAACCGCCCGCGCGCGGCCAGCAACACTGCCACCGCCACCGCACAGCCCGCACCCAGGGCCGGCCGCTGCTGTGCCAGTACGCCGACGAAGTAGGTCACCACCAGGGCCAGCTCGGTGGTCATGCCGGGGTCGGCCAGCGCGGGCTGCGCCGCCGCGCGCCAGCGGTCAAAGCCATACGCCAGGCCAGCCAGCAGCACCACCGCCAGGGCGCCCGCCGCCAGCAGCGCCGGCTGGCCCAGCGCCTGGGCCAGCGCACCGGCCAGCGCAACCAGCGCAAAACTGCGGATGCCCGCAGCGCGCCGCGCCGGCCCGTCGCCCTTGCGCCGCTCACGCTCCAGGCCGATCAGCAAGCCACCGCCCAGGGCCACCGCCAGGCCCAGCAGCAGCGGGCCGTTGTCGGCCAGTGTCATGCCGGCTGAAGTGGCTGCCTCACAGCACCACCGTCTCCTGGTGCTGCGGCACGCGCACTTTCCAGCCCAGCTGGTCCTGGATGCGCAGGCGCAGCGCATCGGCCGCGTCGGGCTCGCCGTGCACCACGAAGGTCTGCGCCGGCGCCGAAGGCAGTTTCCGCAACCAGGCCATCACCCCGTCGGCGTCGGCATGGCCCGAGAAGCCCTCGAGCTGGCTGACCGGCGCCCGCACCGGCACCCAGGCGCCGTGGATCTTGACCTCGGGCGCGCCGGCCACCAGGTGCGCACCGCGGCTGCCACCCACCTGGAAACCGGCAAACACGATGTGGTGGCGTGGATCGGGCGCCAGGCGGGCCAGGTGGTTCAGCACCCGCCCCCCGGTGGCCATGCCGCTGGCCGACAGGATGATGGCCGGCATGCGGGATGCCGACAG
>JBBRJU010000373.1:0-3628 GCA_038218895.1 Burkholderiales bacterium | reverse complement strand
CGGTGGGCTGGGTGGACGACTGGCGCAAGGTGGTCGACAAGAACCCCGAGGGCATGCGCTCCCGCGAGAAGTTCTTCTGGCAGTCGCTGATCGGCCTGGTGGCCGCCGCCTACCTGGCCTTTGCGGTGTCGGAATCGACCAACCTGCGGGTGCTGGAGCTGTTCATCAACTGGGTCAAGAGCGGCTTCACCGCCGAGTTGCCGCCGCGGGCCGACCTGATGCTGCCCTTCTTCAAGGCGGTGAGCTACCCGCTGGGCGTGCTCGGCTTCATTGCGATGAGCTACTTCGTGATGGTGGGTGCCAGCAACGCGGTCAACTTCACCGACGGGCTCGATGGCCTGGCCATCATGCCGGTGGTGCTGGTGGGCTCGGCGCTGGGCATCTTTGCTTACATCGTGGGCAACTCGGTCTACAGCAAGTACCTGCTGTTTCCGTACATCCCCGGTGCTGGTGAGCTGCTGATCTTCTGCGGTGCGCTGGCGGGCGCGGGCCTGGCCTTCCTGTGGTTCAACGCCCACCCGGCGCAGGTGTTCATGGGCGACGTGGGCGCGCTGGCGCTGGGCGGCGCGCTGGGCACGATCGCCATCATCACCCGGCAGGAGATCGTGCTGGGCATCATGGGCGCGGTGTTCGTGGCCGAGGTGCTGAGCGTGGTGCTGCAGGTGGGCTGGTTCAAGTACACCAAGAAGCGCTACGGTACAGGCCGGCGCATCCTGAAGATGGCGCCGCTGCACCACCATTTCGAGAAGAGCGGCTGGACCGAGACCCAGGTCGTCATTCGCTTCTGGATCATCACCATGCTGCTGTGCCTGGTGGGCCTGGCCACGCTGAAGCTGCGCTGATGACTGCCGACACGCGCACTCCGTTCGCTGCCCGCCAAGGGGGTGCGCAGCCTGCGATGGCTGCCCCCACGCTCACTTCGCTCGCTGCCCCCCAAGGAGGCGTGCAGTCGGCTTGGGACGGCCCGGCGCAGCCTGCGATGGCTGCCCCCACGCTCACTTCGCTCGCTGCCCCCCAAGGGGGCGTGCAGTCGGCTTGGGACGGCCCGGCGCAGCCTGCGAGCCACCTCGCCAACTTGTCCGTGCTGGTGCTGGGGCTGGGTGCGTCCGGCCTGGCGATGGCGCGCTGGTGTGCCCGCCACGGCGCGCAGGTGCAGGTGTGGGATTCGCGTGAACGGCCGCCCCATGCCGCCGCGCTGGCCGATGCGGCACCTGGCGCCACGCTGCGCAGCGGGCCGCTGTCGGCCGACGACCTGGCTGGCGTGCAGATGGTGTTGAAGAGCCCCGGCTTGCCGCCGCACGACACCCGCATCGCCACGCTGCTGGCCGCCGCGCGGGCCGCTGGCATCGCAGTCGGTGGTGAGCTGGACTTGTTCGCCCGCGCACTGGCCAACCTGCAGGCTGACCGCAGGTATGCGCCCAAGGTGCTGGCCATCACCGGCACCAACGGCAAGACCACCACCACCGCGATGTGCGCGCTGCTGGTGGCCCGCTGCGGCCTGCGGGTGGCGGCGGCCGGCAACATCGGCCCGACCATGCTCGATACGCTGGCCGCGGCGCTGGACCTGGAACCGGCGGCCGCGCTGGAGCCTGCGGCGCCTGCCGATGCCGCCCGCGCGCCCGAGGCCGACTTGCCGGCTGACCCACTAGCAGACACGCCCATTGCGGCACCCGGCGACGCACCCGGCGACGTTCCCGCCGACGTTCCCGCTGACGCACCCGCCGACACGGCCGCTGGCGCCTCACCCGACGACACCGACGACCCCAACGGCGCCCCGCTGCAACTGCCACTGCCACCGCCACCGCCGCCGGTGTTCCAGCACCTGCCCGAGGTGTGGGTGCTCGAACTTTCCAGCTTTCAGCTCGACGGCGTGCAGGGCTTCCAGCCCAGCGCCGCCACGGTGCTGAACATCAGCCAGGACCACCTCGACTGGCATGGCTCGATGCAGGCCTATGCCGACGCCAAGGCCCGCATCTTCGGGACCGGCACCACGCTGGTGGTCAACCGCGATGACGCGTGGGTCGAGGCCATGGTGCCGGCGTCGGTGCTGGCCAAGGGCGGGCGCGGCAAGCCTGCCAAATCCATCGGCCCGAAAGTGCTGCGCTTCGGCCTGGGCGCCCCGCAACACCCGGGTGATTTCGGCCTGGTGGTGGAAAACGGCATGGCCTGGCTGGTGCGTGCCCGCGAGGCCGATGAGACCCTCAGGCGCCGCAAGGATGAAGATGAAGAGATCCACCTGCAGCACCTGATGCCGGCCGACGCGCTGCGCATCCGCGGCCGCCACAACGCCGCCAATGCCCTGGCCGCGCTGGCCCTGGCCACCGCCATCGGCTGCCCGCTGGCCCAGCTGCTGCACGCCCTGCGTGACTACGCCGGTGAGCCGCACCGGGTGGAGTACATCGGCAGCGTGGGCGGGGTGGAAGCCTTCGACGACAGCAAGGGCACCAACGTGGGCGCCACCGTGGCCGCGCTGCTGGGCCTGGGCGCCGACAAGGCGCCGGCCAAGCTGGTGGTCATCCTGGGTGGTGACGGCAAGGGGCAGGATTTCAGCCCGCTGGCCGTGCCGGTGGCCCGGCATGCCCGCGCAGTGGCGCTGATCGGCCGCGATGCCGACGCCATTGCCGCAGCACTGGCCGCCGATGCCGGCGCCGCTGCGGTGCCGCAGCAGGCGCACGCCAGCCTGGAATTGGCGGTGGCCTGGTGCTTCGGGCAGGCCCGCGCTGGCGACGCAGTGCTGCTGAGCCCGGCCTGCGCCAGCCTGGACATGTTCCGCAACTACGGCCACCGGGCCGACGTGTTCGTGGCCACGGTGCAAGCCCTGGCGGCCGACTGCGGCGAGGCACTGGCATGACGGCCCTGACCACGCGCTTCAACCTGCGTGACTTGCTCAGGCGCCTGACCGGGCGCGGCAAGGGCAACAGCGACGACCTGCCGATCCGCCACTGGCCTGGCCCCGCCGGCGGCCAGGCCACGCGCATCGCGGGGTTCGATGCGGCGCTGGTGTGGTGTGTGGTGGCGCTGCTGTCGCTGGGCCTGGTGATGGTGTACTCGGCCAGCGTGGCCCTGCCCGACAGCCCCAAGTACAAGCTGTACTCGCCCACTTTCTTCTTGAGCCGCCATGCGCTGTCGCTGGCGATTGCCTTCGTGGCGGCGCTGGTGGTGGTGCAGCTGCCCATCAAGCTGTGGGAGCGTGCTGCGCCCTGGCTGTTCGTCGCCAGCCTGCTGCTGCTGGTGCTGGTGCTGATCCCCGGGGTGGGCAAGGGCGTGAACGGCGCGCGCCGCTGGCTGCCGCTGGGGGTGATGAACTTCCAGCCCAGCGAGCTGGCCAAGCTGGCCATGGCCATGTATGCCGCCAGCTACATGGTGCGCAAGATGGAGGTGAAGGAACGCTTCATCAAGGCGGTGTGGCCGATGGCGGTGTCGCTGGCGGTGATCGGCGTGCTGCTGCTGGCCGAGCCTGACATGGGCGCCTTCGTGGTGATTGCCGTGGTCGCGCTGGGCATCCTGTTCCTGGGCGGGGTGAACGGCCGCATGTTCGCCGTCAGCGTGGCCATGCTGCTGGGCGCCATGGTGGCGATGATCGTCACCAAACCCTGGCGCATGCAGCGTGCGCTGGCCTTCACCGACC
>JBBRJU010000372.1:0-3648 GCA_038218895.1 Burkholderiales bacterium | reverse complement strand
ATGGAACTCGGCCACCGTCTCTTCGATGATCTGCTGCGCCGTCTTGATGGTGTGGATCAGCCCGGCCGATTGCCCGGCCAGCGCCGGTGCGGCATTCATGTCGCCGTCGAAGTACACGCTGCGGATGCCCTGGAAGGTTTCCGGGCCCATCAGGCCGGCGGCATGGATGGCGGCGGTGAACTCGGTCTTCAGCGCCCGGATGCAGGGCGTGCCCTTGGTGTTGAGCATCCAGGTGCCGGTGGCCGCCGCGTCGACGATGGCCTGCTTGTAGGCCGCATGCACCGGGCTTTCGGCACTGGCCACGAAGCGGGTGCCCATCTGGATGCCCTCGGCACCCAGCGCAAAGGCCGCGGCCATGCCGCGCCCATCGACGATGCCGCCGGCGGCGATCAGCGGCACATCGACCCGCTCGCGGATGGCCTGCAGCAGCACCAGGCTGCTCACTTCTTCCGGGTTCTTGAAACCGCCACCTTCGCTGCCTTCGACCACCAGGCCGTCGATGCCGGCGTCCTGGCACTTCAGCGCCAGGTCGAGCGTGGGCACGGCGTGGTAGACCACGATGCCGGCCGCATGCAGCGGTGCGATGAACTTGGCCGGGCTGCCGGCCGACGTGGTGACGAAGCGGATGCCGCTGTCGCAGACGAAGCGCAGCATCGCGTCGTCTTTCAAGAAGCGGATCGGCAGGTTGACGCCGAAGGGCAGGCCCAGCGCCACCATCTGGCGGATGTGGTCCTGGCAGGCGGCGGTTTCGGCCGAGCTGGTCTCGATGATGCCCAGGCCACCGGCGCGCGAGACGGCGCTGGCCAAGGGTGTGCGGGCGATCCAGCCCATGGGCGCCTGCACGATCGGATAACGGGCGCCGGTGTGGGCCAGGACACGGTTCATCAGGCAGGCTCCGGGGAGATTCGAGGAGCGCGCAGTGTCGGCGCCGGCCCGCGCCAGCGGCAGTCGCGAAGGTGCCAGGGCGCCGGCCGGCGGCGGCGCCGGCTCAGGGCGGTGACGGCATCGCGGTGCCGCACTGCCAGCACTGGTCGAACGGGCCGTCGATCACCTCGCCGCAGCCGGGGCAGGCCCAGCGCCGCTCCACCGGGTGCTGCAGGCTGTGCAGCAGCGCCCGTGCGTCGGCCCAGCGGGTTTCGTCGGCCAGCCACAGCTCGGGCAGGGCCTGGTCGGGCGGGATCTCGCCGGCGATGCCGCTGTTGAACACCCGCTGCAGCGTGACGGTGAAGCCGGCGCCGTTGAGCACGTCGGCCCACAGCGTGGCGATGGCCAGGTTGGGGGCCTGGGTCAGGCGCTTCAAGTCAGGCACCGCATGTCAGACCCCGGATGCCAGGCGCACCGGCCGGCTCGACACCACGATGCCGGCCACGATCAGCACAAACGCCAGGCCATGGAAGGCCTGCGGCCATTCACCCAGCATGGCGCCGCCCAGCAGCGCGGCAAACAGCGGCGTCAGGTTGCCGAAGAATGCCGCCACCGTGGGCCCGACCTGCGCCACGCCCAGGCCCCACAGCCGGTAGGCCAGCAGTGACGGGAAGATGCCCACATAAGCCAGCGCAGCCAGCAGCGCCGGTGTCCACACCACCGGGCTGTCATGCGGCTGCAGCCATTCACCCACGCCGGCAAAGGCGGTGGCCCAGCACAGGCCCAGGCCGATCTGGATGCAGAGGAATTCGGACCAGTGCCAGTCGGGCCGCTGCGCACCGCGCATGGCCGCAGGCGGGCGCGCCAGCAGCCAGCTGTAGAGGCACCAGCTGACGATGGCGCCCAGCATCAGCACATCGCCCGCCACCAGTTGCACCCGCAGCAGGGCCGCCGCATCGCCGCGCGACAGCACCACGGCCACGCCGGCCAGCGACAGCGCCGCACCCCACAACTGGGCGCGGCGCGGGCGCTCGCCGTACACCGCTGCGCCGATGGCCAGCATCCACACCGGTGAGCTGGCGGCGATCAGCGTCACGTTCAGCGGCGTGCTGGTCTGCAGCGCCAGGTATTGCAGCGCGTTGTAGGCGCCCACGCCGGTCAGGCTGAGCAGGGCCAGGTGCGGGGCGCGCGCGGCCAGCTGGGCGCGCCGCCGGGGTGTGCCGAAGGCGCGCCAGCCCAGCGGCAGCAGGATCGCCAGTGCGATGGCCCAGCGCAGCACATTCAGCCACAGCGGGCTGATCGACTGGATGGCGATGCGCCCGACCACCGCGTTGCCGGCCCACAGCAGTGGCGGCACGCTGAGCATCAGCGCCAGGCGGGTGGTCAGGGCCATGCGGGCGGCGCGGTGGAGGTGGGCATGGGGCGCGATTGTGGGGTGGGTTCCTGCCCGGCACCGCGCTGCAGCGCTGCCCACGCCGTTGGCAGGCCTGCGGACGGGCACCGGCCGGCAGGGGCATGCGCCTGCAGTTACGCTGGCGACCCGACTTTGCAGCACCGAGGAGACACCCGTGCCCCAGACCATCCAGATCCAGCAGTACGGCGGCCCCGCGCAGATGCAGCTTGTCGATCTGCCCGTCGGCGCGCCCGGCCCCGGCGAGATCCGCATGCGCCACCACGCCATCGGCCTGAACTACATCGACGTCTACCAGCGCACCGGCCTGTATGCCAACCCGCTGCCGCTGAGCCTGGGCATGGAAGCCGCCGGCGTGGTGGAGGCAGTGGGCGCGGGCGTGGACCACCTGGCGGTGGGCGACCGCGCCGCCTATGCCAGCAACCCGCCCGGCAGCTACAGCCAGGTGCGGGTGATGCCGGCGCGCACGGTGTGCAAGCTGCCCGACGACATCAGCTTCGACACCGGCGCGGCGATGATGCTCAAGGGGCTGACGGCGCAGTACCTGCTGAAGAAGTGCCTGCCGGTCGAAGGCCTGGTGGCCGGCGACCTGGTGCTGTTCCATGCCGCTGCCGGCGGCGTGGGCCTGATCGCCTGCCAGTGGGCCAAGGCCCTGGGCCTGCAACTGATCGCCACTGCCGGCAGTGATGCCAAGTGCCAGCTGGCGCTGGACCATGGCGCGGCGCATGCCATCAACTACCGCAGTGAAGACTTCGTCGCCCGGGTCAAGGACATCACCGGCGGCGCCGGTGTCAAGGTGGTCTATGACTCGGTGGGCAAGGACACCTTCGAGGGCAGCCTGAACGTGCTGCGGCCGTTCGGCCTGCTGGCCAGCTTCGGCAATGCGTCGGGCCCGGTGCCGCCGTTTGCGCCTGGCATCCTGGGCGCCAAGGGATCGCTGTACCTGACCCGGCAGACGCTGTTCACCCACATCGCCACGCGCCAGAGCTGCCAGGCCATGGCCGACGACCTGTTCGATGTGGTGCGCAGCGGCGCGGTGAAGATCCGCATCGACCAGCGCTACCCGCTGGCCGACGTGGCCCGCGCCCACACCGACCTGGAAGCGCGCAACACCACCGGCTGCAGCATCCTGATGCCCTGAGCCGGGTTCAGGCCCGGGCGCCCGCTCGGGCCATGCCCACCCCCACCCGTGCAAATAGGGGGGGGTCCGGTGGTGGCGGTGCATCCGCGCCGTTGTGGGCAGCGTACGGCGGTGGGTCGGCTCCGGCGCGTGCAGTACCGGGGCTGGCGTCCAACCCACGCCAATCCGCTTCAAGGAGCACCCCATGACCCGCTTTGCACGCGCCGCCCTAACCCTGGCCACCACCGCCGCC
>JBBRJU010000371.1:0-3657 GCA_038218895.1 Burkholderiales bacterium | reverse complement strand
GCGCCTGTCATGCCGGCTTGCCCAGGTAGGCTTCCAGCACCAGCGGGTCTTGCCGCACCTGGGCCGGCGTGCCATAGGCCAGGCGCTGTCCCAGGTCGAGCACGCAGATGCGGTCGGCCACCGCCATGATCAGGTCCATGTGGTGTTCGATCACGACCAGGGCCACGCCGTCGCGTTTCAGGCTCTGCAGCAGTTGCACCAGGCGCTCCATGTCGTCGCCGCCCAGGCCGGCGGCGGGCTCATCGAGCAGCAGCACCTTGGCGCCGTCGCCAAAGGCCAGCGCGATCGACAGCATGCGCTGCACGCCGTAGGGCGTCTCCTTGGGCCGCAGGCCGTGGTAGCTGGCGGGGATGCCGAAACGCAGCAACTGCTGCGCGGCAAAGGCTTGCGCCGCACGGCGCCGGCGGGCCGCAGCCAGCGGCCGCAGCACGCTGCCCAGCAGGCCGGCATGGGCGCGTGCGCCGAGCACCGCCACCAGGTTGTCCAGCACGCTCAGGTCTTCGAAGAATGCGTTCTGCTGGAAAGCGCGCTTCACGCCCAGGGCGGCCAGGCCATGGGCCGGCACCGCGCTCACGTCACGCCCGGCCAGGTGCACGCTGCCCTGGCGTACCACCAGGGCGGTGGTGGCCTCGTAGCAGGTGCTCTTGCCGGCGCCGTTGGGGCCGATGATGCCCAGCAGCTCACCGGCGTGCACTTCCCAGCTCACATCGTGCAGCGCCACCAGGGCGCCGTAGCGCACGCCCAGGCCGTGCACCCGCAGCGCGGGCGCTGCGGTGACGCTCAAGGCTGGACCACGATCTTGCCGCCCTGCACGGTGAACAGGTAATGGCGTGAGCCGAGCTGGCCGTTGGGCTCGAAGGTGACGTCGCCCATCACCGTGCCCTTGAAGCTGCCGCCGCGGATGCGCTTGGCGATGGCCGCGCGGTCCAAAGTCTTCAACTCATTGGCGGCCATGGCCCACACCTGCAGCGCCGTGGCGCCCAGGGCCATGAACTTGTCGGGCGTGTACTTGAACATCTCCTGGCTCTTGGCCACGAACTTCAGGTTGACCGGGTTGGATGCAAACGGCTCCACCGCCGGGAAGTAGATATCGGCGCCGACCAGGCCGTTGGCGGCGTCTCCCGCCACCTCGATCACGCTGGGCGCCACCGTGCCCACCGCAGCGACGAACTTCCCAGGCAGGCGGGATTGCCGCGCCTGGCGGATGGTGGCCGGCATGCCCAGGCCTTCATTCGCGTTGATGGCCAAGGTGACATCGGGTTTGGCCGCCACCACGTTGGTCATGGCGACGCGGAAGTCGGCCTGGGTGAACGGAAACTTCTCTTCGGCCACTTTCTCGTAGGCCCAGTTCATGCGCTTGAGCTCGCCCTCGATCGAGGCCTGGGCGCCATTGCCATAGGCGTCGTTCTGGGTCAGGAAGGCGATGCGCTTGGCCTTGGCGATGTTGGCGATGTAGTTCGCGATCACCGCGCCGTCTTGCGAGTTCGAGCTGTTCAGCCGCACCGCCATCGGGTTGGCCTCGCCCGACAGGATGGCGTCGGCCTTGGAGATGGCGGTGATGTCGAGGATGCCGGCACGCGCCAGCACCGGTTGCATGGCCAGGGTGACCGGGCTGTTCCAGCCCTCGATCACCACCGCCACACCGGCGCTGGCCAATTCGGTGGCGCGCGACACACCCACTGCGGGGGTGGATTCATCGTCACGCGCGACGATCTCGATCTTGCGGCCGAGCACGCCGCCAGCGTCATTGATCATGGCGGCCATCACGCTGATGGCATTGCTGACATGCTGGCCCTGCGGCCCGGCACCGCCCGACAGCGGCAGGATCACGCCGACCTTGACCGTGCCCTGCGCGGCAGCTGCCAGCGACAGGCCCAGCGTGCAGGCCGCCGCCAAGGTACGAATCAGCTTCATCGGATGTCTCCTGTTGTGGGGTGCGCGGCGCCATTGCGCCGGGCCTGGCGGGACCCTACCACCCGGTACGTTCCAGCGTCAATGCGGGCTGCACCGGGCCAGCCGCTGCCAACGCTGTCCTGCAAGCGACAGCGTCGCAGCCGGGTGCGGGCAAGCTGCCATTGCGGCGATACCGGCCGGTACGTAGCATGCCCCGATCCCACTGACGCAGACAAGGCACCCCTCCATGGCGGCAGACCGCAGACCAGGCCCCGCCCCAACAGGCGGCAGCGCGCCGCCGGGCCAGCACACCCGTGCGGTGTTGCAAGGCCTGTTGAGGCTGGACGATGCGCTGAGCGACAGCCTGGCGCAGCGCAGGGTGGTGGCATGACGGCCCGGCGCAAGGTGCTGGTGGTCGGCGCACTGGGCATGGTCGGCCGGGCCGCGATGCAACGCTTCGCTGGTCGTGGCGATCTGCAGGCCCTGGGTCTGGCACGCCGCGCGGCCGATTTCGCGCCCGATGCCACCTGGCTGCAGGCCGATCTGCGCGATGCCCAGGCCGCACGCGCCGCGCTGGCCCCGCACGCAGATGTGACCCATGTGGTCTACGCCGCGCTGAACGAGCAGCCCAACCTGGTGCAGGGCTGGCGCAGTGCCGACAACATGGCACTGAACACCCGCATGCTGGCCAACACCCTGGACGCGCTGGCGGGGTCGCCGCTGCAGCACATCACCCTGCTGCAGGGCACCAAGGCCTATGGCCTGCACACCGGCCGCGCCATGCGGGTGCCCGCGCGGGAGCAAGACGCGCTGCGCGACCATGTCAACTTCTACTTCGACCAGCAAGACCTGGTGGCTGAACGGGCTGCCTGCGCAGGTTTTGCCTGGACAGCCTTTCGTCCGCAGATCGTGCTGGGCCTGGCCGTGGGCAGTGCGATGAACCCGGTGGCCGCACTGGGCGCCTACGCCGTGCTGCGCCGTGCACAGGGCCTGCCGCTGGCCTACCCCGGCCACCCGCAGCTGCTGACCGAATGCACCGACGCACGCCTGATCGCCGAAGCGATCGAATGGGCCTGGGGCGCACCGCAGGCCCATGGCGAGGTGTTCAACATCGCCAATGGCGATGTGATCCTGTGGCCAACGCTGTTCCCGCGGCTGGCCGCGCACTTCGGCCTGCCATTGGGTGACCCGGCGCCGCAACGGCTGGCCAACACCATGCCACCGCTGGCGCCGCTGTGGCAGCAGCTTGCCGCCCAGCACAAGCTGCGCGTGGCCGACCTGGACGCGCTGATCAGGCTGTCATGGCAGTACGCCGACGCCACCTTCGCGTCGCAGCGGCCGTTCCCGGTGCCGCCCATCGTGTCCACCATCAAGCTGAGGCAGGCGGGCTTTGCCAGCTGCATCGACACCGAGGAATGTATCCTGCAGCACCTGCAGGCGATGCAGACGCAGCGCTACTTGCCGTCGTATTGAGCGGCGCTGGCCGACGGCTGGGCTTAGGGCTGTCGCTGTCTTCGTCACCGCAGAGCGAATGCACGCTGCCGGCCACCTGCTGATCTTCGCCGGCACGATTTGGGCAATTGCTTGACTGGCTGCTGCCCTTCAGTTTTCGACGCTGAATAGCTGCAACAACCGAACCCTGACTTTGCCCACCATCCGGGTTGGCTGTCCACTCACTTCTGAACCGTTCCTTCGCAGGCAGTCGGCTGGATGAGCGATGACCAACCAGCGGCCACGCCCGACCAGCGACTGCTCCCATTGAAA
>JBBRJU010000370.1:0-3662 GCA_038218895.1 Burkholderiales bacterium | reverse complement strand
AGCCAGACGCAGGCGGCCTGTGTTGTCCACCAGCGGCGCGGCAAAGGGCTGCAGGCGGCCCGCCAGCAAGGCCTGCTGGCGCTGCGCCAACTCGGCCTTCAGCGCGGCCGGCAGGCGGGCGTTCAGCGCCGACAGCTGCACCAGGCCGTCTTGCATGCCGCCCCACACCGGCTGGTTGCGCCAGCGCCCGTCCAGCACCGACTGCACCACGCGGGTGTAATAACCGCCCCAATGGTGGGTGACAGCCGCCAGCTGCGCCGTGGGCGCAAAGCGCGCCATGTCGCTCTGGTAGGCCAGCAGCAACACACCTTTTTCCTCGGCCACCTGCGCCACGGCCGGCGATCCGCTGTGGTTGGTAAGCACGTCGGCGCCCTGGTTCACCAGGGTGAGTGCGGCCTCCCGCTCGCGCGGGGGGTCGAACCAGGCGTTCAGCCATACCACCCGCACCTCGGCCTTGGGGTTGGCCGCACGCATGCCCAGGGTGAAGGCATTGATGCCCTGCACCACCTCGGGCACCGGGAAGCCGGCCACATAGCCGGCCACGCCGGCCTTGCTCTGGCGCCCGGCCAGCCAGCCGGCCAGCCAGCGCGCCTCGTAGTAGCGGGCGTTGTAGGTGTTCAAGTTGGCGGCGGTCTTGTAGCCGCCGGCATGCTCGAACTTCACCGCCGGAAAATCGGCCGCCACCCGCAGCGCTGACGCCAGGTAGCCGAAGCTGGTGGCGAAGATCAGCCCGCAGCCCTGGGCAGCCAGGTCGCGCATCACCCGCTCGCTGTCCGGCCCCTCGGGCACGGCCTCCACGGTGCGGGTGCGCACCCGCGCGCCCAGAGCCTGTTCCATCGCCAGGCGGCCCAGGTCATGCTGGTAGGTCCAGCCGGCCTGGCCCACCGGGCTGACGTGCACGAAGCAGACCTGCAGCGGCGCGCTGGCCTGGGGCTGGGCCAGGGTCTGCGCAACAGGTTGGGCGGCTGCAGACAGTGCAGCGGCTGCCAGCGCGGCCGCAGCGGCGCGCAAGAGGTTTTTTGACATGGTTGTCCTCGACATGGCCCCAAAAAATGGAAAACGCCGGCTTCGGGGGCACGAAGCCGGCGCGCTCGGGGTGAAGTGTCGCCGATGTCAGCCTGGCGACCCACCATCCGGCGCCGGCAGCAAGTTGATGCGCACGCCAGCCAGCGCCACCACCTGGCCGGCACGCAACTTGGCGGTCTTGCGCAGTTCATCACGGCCGTCCACCTGCACCCGGCCGTCGGCCACCAGGGCCTTGGCAGCGCCGCCACTGGGCGCCACGCCGGTGGCTTTGAGCAGGCGGTCCAGGGTGATGAACGCGCCGCGCAGTTCGAAGGGAATGGTCTGCATGGGATGGGCTGCCGTGCCAAAGCTGCATTGTCGGCGCCATGGCAGACTCGAGACGATGCAAGACCTGTCATCAGCCCGGACCAGCGCAGCCGCCGAGCGCAACAAGGGGGCCATCCTGGCGGCGCTGCAAGGCCTGCTGCCTGCGCAGGGCCGCCTGCTGGAGCTGGCCGCCGGCACGGGCCAGCATGCGGTGCATTGCGCCGCCGGCCTGCCCGGCTGGCAGTGGCTGCCCACCGACCCGTCGCCCGACGCACTGGGTTCGGTGCAGGCCTGGGCACAGCTGCAGCCATCACCCGGCCTGCTGCCCGCGCTGCAGCTGGATGTGCTGCAGCAGCCCTGGCCCCTGCCTGCCGGCATACGCTTCGACGCGATTTTCTGCGCCAACATGCTGCACATCGCCCCCTGGGCCTGCTGCCACGCGCTGATGCGGGGCGCCGCGCAGTGGCTGGCACCCGGCGGCCAGCTGCTCGCTTACGGCCCGTACTTCATGCAGAGTGAACCTGCAGCACCCGGCAATGCCGCCTTCGACGCCGACCTGCAGGCCCGCAACCCGGCCTGGGGCATCCGCTGGCTGCATGCGGTGCAGGCCGAAGCAGCGGCAGCCGGGCTGCAGTGGGTGCAGAAACTGGCGATGCCGGCCAACAACCAGTTGCTGGTCTTCCGCCGTTGAGGTGCCGGTGCACATCACAGCCCAGGCCCACTGGATGACGCTGCTGCCGGCCGGCTGGCGCGTGGCCGTGCCAGCCGGCCAGACCCTGCTGCAAGCCGCACTGCACGCCGGTTTGCGGCTGCCGCGCTCCTGCCGCAACGGCACGTGCCGCGCCTGTCTGGCACGCCTCGTCAGCGGCCTCGCTCACCATTGCATCGACTGGCCGGGCCTGCTGGCCGAGGAACAGGCTGACGGCTGGGTCCTGCCCTGCGGGGCCTGCGCGGACAGTGGTCTGGAACTGCAGGCACCCGGCGCGGTGGAACTTCCCATGCGCGGGGGCGATCCATGCTGGCTGCGTTGGCGCACGACCCACGACCCACGACCCACGAACCACGAACCACGAACCACGACCCACGAACCACGACCCACGACCCACGAACCACGACACACAACCCACGACACACGGCTCGAGACCCGCAACCCACCAGGAGCCACCCCATGGTCCCGCCTCTTGCCCTGCCCGCCGCCCTGGTCCCCACCGCCCTGATATCCGCCGCCGTGGTCTGCGCCGCGATACTGGCTGCGGGCCCGGCCCGGGCCGGGACGGTGGCGGTGCAGTTCGAAAACCCCGGCCGCTTCACCGACATCGGCCCCCGGCGCGAGGCCGATGCAGTGCAGCAAAGCCTGCGCGATATCCTGGAAGCCCTGGCCGCCGAGCGCCTGCCTGCCGGCCAGGTCCTGCGCCTGGCCATCACCGATGTCGATCTCGCCGGCGAAGTCCAGCCCGCCTCGCGCTGGATGCACGATGTGCGGGTGATGGGCAACCGCCCCGACTGGCCGCGCATCAGCCTGCGCTACACCCTGCAAGACGGCGACCGCCTGGTGGCCGAGGGCAGCGAGGTGGTGACCGACATGGCCTACCTGCTGCGCAGCAGAAGTTTCACCGGCAAGCACCGCCTGCCCTTTGAGCAGCGCATGCTCAGCGACTGGTTCGACACCCGCTTCGGCAAGCCGGCAGCGCACTGAGCGCGCGCCGCCCCGTTGGCTCAGCGTGACGCCCTGCCGCGCCTGGCCGGCGCGGGCTGCAGCGCCGCATGCAGTGCCAGGTATTCCTGCGTCAGCTTGTGGCGGGCATCCAGGTGCACCATCGGCAGCGCCAGCTGGTGTGATTCCTTGATCTTCACGCTGGCACTCAGGTAGGGCTGCAGCACCGGCAGGCCCTCGTCGATCAGTTCCTGCACCAGCTGCTGCGGCAAATTGGCGCGCGACTGGAACTGGTTGACGACGATGCCGGTCACCGCCAGCGCCTTGTTGTGATCGGCCTGGATCTCCTGCACGCTCTCCAGCAGTGCATACAGCGCGCGGCGCGAAAAATCATCGCAGTCGAACGGGATCAGGCAGCCTTGCGCGGCAATCAGCGCCGAGCGGGTGTAAAAGTTCAGCGCCGGTGGCGTGTCGATGTAGATGCAGTCATAGCGCGCACCCAGTGTGTCCAGCGCATCACGCAGCTTGTAGATCTTGTAGCGCGACTCCAGCTTGGCATGCAGCTCTTCGAGCTTCGGGCTCGATGGCAACAGGTCCAGGTGCTCGAACGGCGTGGCGGTGATGAACTCTTCCACGCCCTGGTTGCGCAGGGTGAATTTCAGCGTCTGTTCGAAGA
>JBBRJU010000369.1:0-3671 GCA_038218895.1 Burkholderiales bacterium | reverse complement strand
TCTTGACCAGCATCTCGCCGCCGGTGAACTGGCTGAACTGCACGCCGGGGTAGCGCTGTTGCATCGCCGGGCTGACATAGAAACCGAAGTTGTTCTTCGCCGGCAGGCTGATCGGCATGCCGATGGGCACACGCGACATGCTTTCCACACCGGCGGCAATGACCACGTCCATCGTGCCCGCCATCACCGCCTGGGCGGCGAAGTGCAGCGCCTGCTGCGACGAGCCGCACTGCCGGTCCACCGACGTGGCGGGCACCGATTCAGGCAGCTTGCTCGACAGCACCGCATTGCGGGCGATGTTGGCGGCCTGTTCGCCGGCCTGGCCGACACAGCCCATGATCACGTCTTCCACCAGGGCCGGGTCGGCACCGGTGCGCGCCATCAGCGCGTCCAGCACCTGGGCGGCCAGGTCGGCCGGGTGCCAGCCCGAGAGTTTGCCGTTGCGCTTGCCGCCGGCAGTGCGGGCGGCGGCGACGATGTAGGCTTCTGCCATGGTCAGGGCTCCTGGAATTGAATCGAACCTGGATTGTTCGCCGCCGCCGCAGCGGCCGGGGTCGTCGGAAGCGATGATTTTCCGTTGCCCGACGGCCACTTTCCGGCCGATGGCAGCTGGGTGGCCGTGGCAGGATTTTCTCCATCCGGCTTCCGCCGTTCTAGGGGCTTGCCGCCCGGCTGCGGGCGCAACGCCCGGTATAACCACAGTCGGGCTGTGGAGGCACGGCCAAGCGAGGACCGCACGATGACACGACGCCTGCTGATCACCAGCGCCCTGCTCGCCACCCTGCTGGGCGGCTGCACCATCCACTACCACCAGACCCAGACCTGCGCACCGTGCACCAGCCCCGGCGGCAGCGGTGACCCGAAGGCCCCGCGGGTGGTCGTGGACAACGGCAGCATCACCGTCGACCAGGACGTGCTGCGATTCGCCAAGGACCAGACCAATGTCACCATCGCCTGGCGGCTGGAGGGCAAGGGCGGGCGGCTGACCTTCCCCGAGAACGGTGTGGTCTTCGAGCGCGCCGCCGACGGCGAGATCACCGACTGCAAGCGCAGCCAGGACAACACCGTGTTCAGCTGCCTGAACCGGCACAGCCGGCCGGGGGTGTACCGCTACGGCATCAATGTCAATGAAGACGGCAAGCCGCTGAAGCCGCTGGACCCGTACATCATGAACGACTGACGGTGTCCAGCCAGGCCGGCAACGCCGCCCATGCCGCATCGAACGCAGCCGCACGGCCGCTGGCGACCGCTGCGGCATGGCCTTCGCCCAGCGCCGCTTTGACAGCCTGCAGAAACGGGGTGAGAAAGGCCGCATCGGCAGCATCGCGCTGCATACCCGCCAACGCGCATTCGGCCTCTGCCAAGCCGTGCCAGTGGGCGGCACGCTGCGCATCACCCGCCATGACAGCCAGGCCAGTGCAGACATCCAGCACGCTGATGGCTGCAGGGCGCGAGCCGGTCCGGTCGACGATGCCGATCACGGTGTGCAGGCGCTGCCAGGCCGCGCCAGGCCGCCCAGCCGCGACCGCCACCATGGCCAGGTTCAATTGCAGCGCTGCGATGTAGTCGGGGTGGTCGAAGCCCTCGGCCAGGACCAGGGCTTCTTCACAGCTGGACTCAGCAGCCGCCAGCCGCCGGTCCATGCGGTCGAGCTGGGCCAGCGCGTTCAACGCACTGGCCAGCTGCCGCGGGTTGCCCAATGCACGGGCGGCCGTCACCGCATCTTCGGTGTGGCGGCGGGCAGCCACGGCATCGCCCAGGCCGCTGGCCACCATGCCCAGCGGCTGCAGCACTGCTGCCTCACGCGCGGCGTCACCGGTTTCGCGGGCGATGGCCAGGCATTCCAGCAGGTGCGGCAGGGCCTGGGCATGCCGGCCCATGAAGGCGCCGAGCTGGCCGACGTTGAACAGGCCGCGCGCGCGCAGGCCGTCACGCGGCTGGGCGCCGGTGTGGGCCAGCAGCGCCTCGGTGGTGTCGAGCCCCAGGCTGAGCAGGCCGCGGTTGAGCCAGTAGGGCCGCAGCGCAAAGCTCAGGCGCAGGCCCAGGTCAGCCGCAGCACGGTCGCCCGGCGCGGCCTGGTCCTGGGCGCACCAGGCCAGCGCGGCCAGCAGGTTGTCGCGCTCCAGGTCCAGCCGGGCCAGCGCGGCGGCCTGGCCGGCGCCAGCCAGTTGCTGCTGTGCCGCCTCGGCCAGCACCAGCTGGACCTGGGCATGGCGACGGCGGGTGGTGGCGGCCTCGCTGCCGGCGGCTTGCAGCAGCGCCGCCGCATGCTGGCGCACGGTGTCGAGCAGGCGGTAGCGCGGGCTGCCGTCGGCGCCGGGCAGCAGGCCCACCAGGCTCTGGTCGGCGAGTGCGGCCAGGGCATCCAGCACCGCATCGGCGGGCAGCGAGGCATCGGCACACACGGCCTCGGCAGCCTCCAGCGTCCAGCCGCCGGCAAACACCGCCAGGCGGCGGTACAGCAGCCGCTGGTCGTCGGGCAGCAGGTCGTGGCTCCAGTCGATCAGGTGCTGCAGCGTGCGCTGGCGTGGCGCCACGGTGGCGTCGCCGGTGGTCAGCAGGGCAAAGCTGTCGCGCAGGCGCTGGGCCAGGGCAGGCAGCGGCAGCGTGCGCACGCGGGCAGCTGCCAGCTCCAGCGCCAGCGCAATGCCGTCCAGCCGCTGGCAGATGTCGACCACGGCACCGGCATTGGCCGGCGTCAGGCTGAAGGCGGGGTCGGCACTGCGGGCGCGATCGACGAACAGGCGCACCGCCTTGTGGCGCAGCAACTGCGCGGGTGTGGCCGCAGCGGCGCCGCGCTGCAGATCGGGCAGGCCCAGGGCTGGCACTGGGTAGGCCTGCTCGCCGGCCACCTGCAGCGGCGCCCGGCTGGTGGCCAGCACGCTGAGGCCAGCGCCAGCCTGCAGCAGGCCCTTGGCCAGCGCGGCCGCCGCCGCCAGCAGGTGTTCGCAGTTGTCCAGCACCAGCAGCAGCTGGCGGCTGGCCACATGCTGCCGCAGCGCAGCGTCGAGCGTGCGGCCCGGCTCTTCCTTCACGCCCAGCACCGACGCCACCGCCTGCGGCAGGCGCCGGGCGTCGTCCAGCGGTCCCAGTTCGACCCACCACACGCCGTCCGGGTAGATGTCGACCAGGTCGGCGGCCAGTTGCACCGCCAGCCGGCTCTTGCCGATGCCGCCGGTGCCCAGCAGCGTGACCAGCCGGTGCTCGGCCAGCAGCGCGCGCAGCGCGGGCAGCACGGTCTCCCGGCCGATGAAGCGGTTGAGCTGTTGCACCAGGTTGTTGGGCGTGGACTCCAGCGACCGCAGCGGCGGAAAGCTGGTGCGCAGCGGCGGCGCCCGCACCTGCCACAGGCGCTCGGGCCGGGCCAGGTCTTTCAGCCGCACCGCACCCAGGTCATGCAGCTGCACACCGGCGGGCAGCACTGACTGCAAGCGCTCGGCCACCACCTGCGACACCAGCATCTGCCCGCCGTGGGCTGCGGCCATGATGCGGGCCGCGCGGTTCACCTCGGGGCCAAAATAGTCGTTGTCGCGCGCCTGCACAGGGCCGGCATGCAAACCGCAGCGCAGTGCCAGCGGCAGGCCGCCAGCGGCCGCTGCAGCGGCCAGCGCGTGCTGCAGCTGCAGCACTGCCGCCAGGGCGTCGGCCGCATCAGTGAAGGCGGCATGCAG
>JBBRJU010000368.1:0-3679 GCA_038218895.1 Burkholderiales bacterium | reverse complement strand
AGATGGTGCAGTCGTCGCCGATCTCGGCGGTCTGGCCGATGACCACGCCCATGCCGTGGTCGATGAATACCCGCCGGCCCAGCATGGCGCCGGGGTGGATCTCGATGCCGGTAAAAAACCGCCCGAGGTGTGACAAGAAGCGCCCCAGCCACTTGAAACCATGCAGCCAGGCCAGGTGGGCCCAGCGATGCCAGATCACCGCATGCAGGCCCGGGTAACAGGTGAGCACCTCCCATGCAGAGCGTGCAGCAGGATCGCGCTCGCGGATGCAGGCGATGTCTTCACGGAGGCGGCTGAACATGACGAGGCTCACTGCAAGTGGCAGACCAGTGTAGTGCGGCCCTGCTGGGCGTGCAGGCAGTGCCCGCCGCCTACACTGGCCGGGTGATGACATTGCAGCGCCTGCCCCCGACCAGCCGCCAGTCGGCCCGGGCCCGATGGCGCCACCGGCTTGGCGCTTGGTTGCTGGCGACCCTGGTGACCAGCGCCACCAGTGCCTGGGCGGCCGGCGCATCGGCACCCGCCATGGCGTCACCGGTGGTGGTGGCCGCACCCCTTGCAACGCCGACTGCCGCGCCAATTGCGACCCCACTCGCAGCATCCGAGCCAGCAGTGCCGGCCAGCACCGCAGTGTCGGGCACCGGCCAACGCATCTACGCCGAAATGCGGCTGCGGCTGCTGCAGGTGCGCACCCTGCTGAAGACGCAGGACAGCCAGTCGTCGGTGGGTTCGGCCTTCCTGGTCACGCCCGAGGGGCATCTGATCACCAACTACCACGTCATCAGCAGCTACGCACTGGCGCCGCAGCGCCATCGGCTGGTGTATGCCACGGTCGATGGCCAGCAGGGAGCGCTGGAATTGCTGGCCTTCGACGTGCTGCATGACCTGGCCCTGCTGCGGCCGGTTGACCCTGCGCCGCTGGGCGGGCGCGGCGCGGTGCCGTTCCGCGCCGAAGCCGGCGAGCCCGAGCGCGGCGCACGCATCTTTTCGCTGGGCAACCCGCTGGACGTGGGCTTTGCCGTCACCGAAGGCGCCTACAACGGCCTGGCCGAGCGCCACTACCTGCCCACGCTGTTTTTCGGCGGGTCGCTCAGTGCCGGCATGAGCGGCGGGCCGGCGCTGGATGCCCAGGGCCGGCTGGTGGGCGTGAACGTGGCCGCCCGGCGTGATGGCGAGCAGGTCAGCTTCCTGGTGCCTGCGGCGCTGGCGCAGGCGCTGCTGGCACGCGGGCGCAACGCCACGCCGATCACCCAGCCGGTGCATGCCGAGATCGAGCGCCAGCTGCTCGCGCACCAAGCCGGCCTGGTCGACATGTTCATCGCCCAGCCCTGGCGTGCGGCCGGCCACCACCGCTACCGCATCCCGGTACCGATGGAGACCTTTGCCCGCTGCTGGGGCAGCGGCACCAACGCCGCCACCCGCGGCCTGGTGTTCGAGCGCAGCGACTGCGCGATGGACAGCGCGGTGTACATCGACGAGCGGCTGCGCACCGGCTCGATCAACGTGCGCCATGAAACCTACGACGGCAGCAAGCTGGGCGCGCTGCGCTTCCTGCAACGCTACAACGACAGCTTCCGCAACGAACTGGTGGGCCAGCGCGACAGCCACCGCGTGGCCGGCCAATGCACCGAGCACACCGTGCTGGCCGGCGGCGGCCTGCCGCTGCGCGCGGTGGTCTGCCTGCAGGCCTACAAGAAACTGCCGCAGCTGTTCGACCTGAGCGTGCTCACCGCATCGCTCGACAGCAATGAACAGGGCGTGCAAGGCCGGCTGGACGCCACCGCGCTCAGCTTCGACAACGCCCAGCGCCTGGCGCGCCATTACCTGGAGGGCTTCGGTTGGACGACGCCATCGCCCGCAACGCCCACCGTCCCGAAGACCGCCTCGCGCTGATCGAGCTGCTCCACCGCGACGGCCGCGCGCGCCGCACGCTGGATGTGCACGCCTGGCCGGTGACGCTGGGCCGCGCACTCGACAACACCTGGGTGCTGGACGACCCGCATGTGGCGCCGCACCACGCCACGCTGGCGCTGGACGCTGCCGGCCAGCCGCTGGTGCAGGTGGGCGACAGCCGCAACGGCCTGCAACTGGGGCGCCGCCTGCTGCGCGCTGGCGAACAGGCCCCGTTGCCGGCCGCTGGCGGATTGCTGCAGTTCGGCGGCCTGCGGCTGCGTTTGCGCCTGGCTGGCGCGCCACTGGCGCCTGAATGGCCGCTGGCCCGCCCGTTGGTGGCCGGGCTCGCGCTGTGGGCCATGCTGGCCGCCTGGGTGGCCGTGCAGGTGGCCCACCGCTGGGTGCAACTGGACCCGGGCGCCGACCTGGTGCAGTGGCTGCCCTGGCTGCTGGGCCTGCCCAGCGGCCTGGCGCTGTGGTGCGGCCTGTGGGCGCTGGGCTCCAAGCTGTTCCGCCATGGCTTCGAGTTCAGCAGCCACGCGGCCATCGCACTGGCCTGGCTGCTGGCCTACGAGGTGCTGAACCTGTTGGTGCCCAATGGCGCAGCGGTATTCGACTGGCCCTGGCTGTGGCAGGCTTACCACCAATGGGGCCTGCCGCTGCTGGCCATGCTGGTGGTGCGCAGCCACCTGCGCCAGTTGCTGCCGCAGCGCGGCGGCGCCATCAACGCCAGCCTGGCCATCGTGCTGCTGGCCGGCGTGGTGGTCACCTTGGTGATCAACCAGCGCCAGCTGGGCCGGGTGTTCACCGATCCGTACATGAGCACGCTGCCACCCCCGGCGCTGCGCTGGGGCGGCACCACCACGCTGCCGGCGCTGGGCGACGCAATGCAGCCGCTGCGCGATGCGCTGCAGCAGCGTGCCCGCGACGCTGCGGCTGAAGACGCCGGCAGCGGCGATGCCCCGCCATGACTGTTGACAGCCTGCCATCGATGGCCTCGCTGCCGCGCGGCTACCGGGCGCTGGTGATCGGCGCGCGCGGCGGCATCGGTGCGGCCTTCGTGCAGGCGCTGCAGGCCGACCCGCGCTGCGGTACGGTGGTGGGCCTGCACCGGGGCTCGGCCCCGCCGCTCGACCTGGCCGACGAGGCCAGCGTGGCCGCTGCCGCTGCGGCGCTGGCGCCCGGCGGGCGCTTCCACCTGCTGATCAACGCGGCCGGCCTGCTGCATGGAACGGGCTTTCAGCCCGAAAAGAAGCTGGGCGACCTGCACAGCGCGCAGCTGCTGGCAACCTTCACTGCAAACACCATCGGCCCTGCGCTGCTGCTGCGCCACTTCAGCCCGCTGCTGGACCGCCAGCGCGCACTGCTGGTGATGCTGTCGGCCAAGGTGGGCAGCATCGGCGACAACCGCCTGGGCGGCTGGTACAGCTACCGCGCCAGCAAGGCGGCGCTGAACATGCTGCTGGCCACCGCCGCCATCGAGCTGCGCCGCAGCCAGCCCCACACGGTGGTGGTGGCGCTGCACCCGGGCACGGTCAGCACCGGCCTGTCGGCGCCATTCCGCGGCGGCGAGATCGGCCGCCCGCCCGATGTCGCCGCCGCGCAGATGCTGGCCACGCTCGACACGCTGACACCCGCCGACAGCGGCGTCTTCGTGGCTTACGACGGCCAGCGCCTGCCCTGGTAGCCAGGGTCGCCGGATGGGTCGTCAGCCGCCCTGGTGCGGCGCGTTGCCTGCATGGTCCACGTTGCCCACGTTGCGCACGTTGCCCACGTTTCCCACGTT
>JBBRJU010000367.1:0-3682 GCA_038218895.1 Burkholderiales bacterium | reverse complement strand
GGTCACCAGCACCAGGCAATCCAGCTGCTCATGGGGGTCGAGCGTGGCGTTCACCGTCTTCAGGTGCTCGGCCAGGCTGGTCTCCAGCTCGGCCTTGCCCTCGGCGGTCTTGCTCCTGGCGGCTGCGCCTTCATTGAGCATCAGCACCGCCAGCGGCTGGCCCAGGTTGGCGCCCGTCACGCAGCAGGCCTCCACCGCCGGGTTCATCACCAGCTTGTCCTCGATGGGTGCCGGGGCCACGTACTTGCCCTTGCCAGTCTTGAACAGGTCTTTCACCCGGCCGGTGATCTTGAGGTTGCCGTCCACATCGAGCGCGCCCTTGTCGCCGGTGTGCAGCCAGCCGTCGTCGGTGATGGCGTCGCGGGTCAGCACCGGCTCCTTGTAATAGCCCAGCATCAGGCCGTGGCTCTTCATCTGGATCTCTCCGTTGGCGGGGTCGAGCCGGGTTTGCACACCCTCGTACGGTTGGCCCACCGTGCCCGGCCGCGGCACACCGGGCAGGGTGGCATGCGAGACCCCGCAGTTTTCGGTCATGCCGTACACCTCGACCAGGTTCAGCCCCAGCGCGCCGTACCACCGCAGCAGTTCGGGGGGCATCGGCGCGGCACCGCCGGCGGCAAACTGGCATTGGTCCAGCCCCAGCGCGCTGAGCACCTTCTTGCGCACGATGTTGTTGAGGATGGGGATCTTGAGCAGGCGCGCCAGCTTGGCCGGTGGCATCTTGGCCGCCACACCCTGCTGGAACTTCACCCACAGCCGCGGCACCGAGAAGAACACCGTGGGCCGGGCGCGCTGCAGGTCGGCGGCAAAGGTTTCCAGACTCTCGGCGAAGAACACGTGCATGCCAGTGGACAGCAGCGCAAATTCCACCAGCGTGCGCTCGGCCACGTGGGCCAGCGGCAGGTAGCTCAGCATGCGGGTGTTCTGGTCCACCGCCTGCACCCGCTTCAGCCCGCTGGCGATGTTCCAGGCAAAGGTGCCGAAGCTGTGCATCACGCCCTTGGGCATGCCGGTGGTGCCCGAGGTGTACATGATGGTGGCGAGTTCATCACCGCTGCGCACCGGGTTGCCGGCCAGCGGCTGGCTGTGGCTCTGGATGCTGGCCCAGTCCTCGCAGCCGGGGGGCAGATCGGCCTTGGCCGGTGCCAGCGGCATGGCAATGCAGTGCAGGCCTGCGGGCACCCCCGGGCGCATGCCGGCCCAACCGTCGAGCTTGCCGATGAACAGCAGCTTGGCTTCGCTGTGGGTCAGGATCTGGCGGATGGTGTCGGCCGCCAGCGTGGGGTACAGCGGCACCGACACGCCGCCGGCCAGCCAGATGGCGAAGTCGCTGATCAACCACCAGGCGGTGTTCTTGCTGATCAACGCCACCCGGTCACCGGGCTGCACGCCCTGGGCCTGCAGGTGGGTGGCCATGCGGCGGGCCTGGTCCATCACCTGGGCCCAGGTGAAGGTCTGCACCGCACCACCGCCCATGGGCTGGGTGAACACCACCCGTGTCGGCGCCGTCTGCTCCCAGTGGTAGAGGCGCTGCAGCGCCAGTTGCGAGGCATCCACGGGCACGTGACGCATGCTGATCCCTTTCACGGCACGTTGCGGCCGTCTGACGAAGGGAGAAAGCGTAGCTGCGGGGCAACAGCTTGCCCAGACGGGGTTTCCAGATCAGGGCGCGCCCCGAGGACGGCGCCGGGAACCTGGCGACGCCGCCAGGGTCAGGCAGCGCGGCCGTGGGCCTGTGCGGCCTGCAAGTCGTCCACCAGCTTGCGCGCGGCGCGCAGCACCAGGGTGGTGTCCAAGTCGGCCTGCGGCGCGATCTGCGGCACCACGGCGTCGATCGACGGCGGCATCGTGATGATGGCCGCGGCAATGACCGACAGCGCCAGCACACTGCGCCGCGCCGGGATGCCGGGCAGCGCCAGCAGGCCTTGGGCAGTGACATGGTGGCGCACGCTGGCCACGGCGGCCGGCCCGAGGCCCCAGCTCTCGCACAGCGCCGCGCCCAGCGCGTCGTGGCTGACGCCGAAGCCGGTGTGCTCCAGCTGGCACAGATCGGCGTCGGTGTCGGCGGCGCGCAGCATGGCGCGGTAGTGGTCGCTGGCGTGGCGGAACATCACCGCCTTGCCGCATTCCTCGAACAACCCGGCCGAATGTGCCGCCCACGCGTCCAGCCCCAGTGCGGCGGCCAGCCGCCCCATCAGCAGCCCGCGGTGCGCCGCGCGCTGCCAGATCGGCTCCAGTTCGGGCGCCGGCGGGAAGGCCGCGCGCAGGCCCATCTCGAAGGTGATGCCCGCCACCTCGCGCGTGCCCAGGTAGGTGATGGCCTGCTGCACGCTCTGCACCCTGCCGGCCAGGCCGTAGAGCGACGAGTTCACCGCCTTCATCACCGCAGCGGCCAGGGCCATGTCGGCCTCCACCAGCGCTGCCACCGCCTGCTGGTTGACGTCGTCCTCGGCCAGCAGCAGCGACAGCTTGACCAGCGAATCGGGCGTCGACGGGATGTCGATCTCGAGCGAGCGAAGTTGGGCAGCGATGGACATGGCGGCAGCGGGTGGGTGGACCGGACCGTGCTGAGATTAGCCGCCGCCGGCGCTGGCAATGCCACGATGTCAGCGCCTGCCGGCGTGCATTTCTGACGCGGCCAAGGCGCCGGACGAAAAAAAACGCCAGGCATCAAGCCTGGCGCGGTCAATCGCGGCTGCCGGTTGCGGCGCTGTGTCGTGGCAGTGTTGTGGTGTCGCGCCGGGTCAGCCTGGTGTCTGTTCTGCTCTTGTCTGCGTCTCCTCGGCTCCCCGGGCCCATGCGGCCAACGGCATCGGCCGCATGCGCCGAGTGCACAAAATGTAGGCAGCCTGCACGCCGGCGTCAGCCCGGATTTACCCGCCGTTGCGGCGCAGGTGTCGCAGCGCGCGCCTCGGCCATCAGGGCCGCAGCGTGGGGCTCGCGAGGATGGGAAACAGCTTGACCAACCCGTCGGCCAGCAGTTCGACCGCCATGGCGGCCAGGATCAGGCCCATCAGCCGGGTCATCACGTTGATGCCGGTGGTGCCCAGCACCTTGGCAATGCGCCCGGACGCCGCAAACGCCGCATACGTGGCCAGGCCGATCACCACGCCGTAGCCCACCAGCACCGCCAGCTCCCAGAGGTGGCGCGTCTTCTCGGCATAGATCACCACCGTGCTGATGGTGGCCGGGCCGGTGAGCAGCGGGATCGTCAGCGGCACCACGGCCACGCTGACGCCGGAGTTGGCCTTGCTCTGGCCCTCGGCCAGGTCGTCCTTGCCACTTTCGGCCGGCTGGGCATTGAGCATGTGCAGCGCCGACAACAGCAGCAACATGCCGCCGCCCACCTGGAAGCTGGCGATCGAGATGCCGAAGAAGCCGATGATCTGCAGACCCGCCACGCCGCTGACGGCGATGACGCAGAAGGCCGAAAACGCACTGACCCGCAACGTGCGCTGGCGCTGTTCGCGGCTCAGCCCCTGGGTGAAGGCCAGAAAAAACGGCACTGCGCCGATCGGGTTGACGATCGCCAGCAGGGCGACCAATGGCTTGAGCAGGTCCAACGGGGGTGGGGTCATGGCGGGGCCGGTGGGTTCTCGTCGCTGCGGCGCAGCGCCAGATACAGCTCGCAAAGCCCACGAAGGTACACCACGCCCGGCACCACCAGCCCCAGCGCAAATAC
>JBBRJU010000366.1:0-3689 GCA_038218895.1 Burkholderiales bacterium | reverse complement strand
CAGGGGCCCGATGCCGCCAGCTTCCTGCACGGCCAGCTGACGCAGGACACCAACAGCCTGCGCGAAGGCACGGCACGGCTGGCCGGTTACTGCTCGGCCAAGGGCCGGCTGCTGGCCAGTTTCATCATCTGGCGTGTGCCGGCCGCTGTCGCGGCTGTCTCAGACACCGCTGATGCCCCCGTCACCGCTGATACCTTCTACCTGGCCTGCAGCGCCGACCTGCTGGCGCCCACGCTGAAGCGGCTGTCGATGTTCGTGTTGCGCGCCAAATGCAAGCTGACCGACGCCTCGGCCGACCTGCCGCTGTTCGGGCTGGCCGGTGCCGCAGCCGCTGCCTGGTTGGGTGATGCTGCGCCTACCCAGGCCTGGGCCAGTGTGGCCACGGGCGCCGGCCAGGTGATCCGCCTGCCCGACGCGCAAGGCACGCC
This sequence comes from Burkholderiales bacterium, assembly GCA_038218895.1. Classification (GTDB taxonomy): domain Bacteria; phylum Pseudomonadota; class Gammaproteobacteria; order Burkholderiales; family Burkholderiaceae_C; genus Pseudaquabacterium. Next base: position 3,261 of record JBBRJU010000366.1, on the reverse strand, counting down.
GCGCTGGTTGCTGGCGCAGCCGGCCGGTGCCGCCGCGCCGGCCCTGCCTGCCCTGGCCGCCGACACCTGGGCCTGGCTGGAAGTGCACAGTGCCGTGGCCCGCATCATGGCGGCCACAGCCGAGCGGTTCGTGCCGCAGATGGTGAACCTGGAACTGGTGGGCGGCGTCAATTTCCAGAAGGGTTGCTACCCGGGCCAGGAGGTGGTGGCGCGCAGCCAGTACCGCGGCACGCTCAAGCGCCGCAGCCTGGTGTTCGACAGCGACGCCGCGCTGACCGTGGGCCAGGAGGTGTTCCAAAGCGGGGACGCCAACCAGCCCGCCGGACTGGTGGCGCTGGCCGCGCCGCGCCCGGGCGGCGGCAGCAGCGCGCTGGTCGAAATCAAGCTGGCCGCGCTGGAAGCAGGCAGCCTGCATGCCGGCGCTGCGGACGGCCCGCTGCTGGGTCCCGGCACCCTGCCGTACGCCATTCCGGTCGACCAGGGCTGAGGGCCTGAGCCCCGCTCGCATGGCGCGCCGGCTTTACGTCTACTACCGGGTGGCCGAAGCGCAGCTGCCGGCAACCGTGGCCGCCGTGCAGCAGGCGCAGGCGTCGCTGGTGGCTGACCACCCGGGCCTGCAGGCCGAACTGCTGCGCCGGCCCGAGCTGCGCGATGGCGACGTCACGCTGATGGAAACCTATGCCGGCCCGCTGACGCCGGCCCTGGAGGCCGCCATCGTCCAGGCCACGAGCGCCCTGCCCCAGCCACGCCACAGCGAACGCTTCGACACCTTGGCGTGAGCCCGTGGCGTACCCGCACAGATGCCCGTGGTTCACCCGCGCAGATGCCCGGGGTTGCCTGCACATCGTCTCGGCCATCCGCTGCGCCCCTGCGCCGCTGCGCCGTCACAGCATGCGCCGCATCGCCAGGTGCGGAATGCCGGCTTCGTCGAAGGGCGCACCTTCGACGCTGTAGCCGGCACGCAGGTAGAACGGCGCGGCCGAGGCCTGGGCGTGCAGCAGCACGCTGGTGTCGCCACGCGCCTTGGCAGCCTGCATCAGCGCGACCAGCACCTGGTGGCCGACACCGCTGCCGCGCAGGCTGGGCAGCACCGCCATGCGGCCGATCTTGGCCACCCCCGGCTGGCAGGGCAGCAGCCGGCCGGTGGCCAGCGCCAGGCCCAGGCGGTTGCGGGCCAGCGCATGCACGCAGCTGGCATCGGCGGCGTCCCATTCCAGGTCGGCCGGGATGCCTTGTTCCTCGACGAACACCGTCTTGCGGATGGCGCCCGCCTCGGCCCCCAGCGCTGCCCAGTCGCCCACCTGCACCACCACCATCGGCGCACCGGCCTCGAAGGCCTGCACCACATCGCGGAATACGGCCGGCACCGGCCGGCTGGTCTGGGTGGTCGGGTTGGCAAACACATAGACCAGTTCGCCGCTGACCAGCAACCGGTCGCCGCGGAACACCGCGCAACCCAGCACCATCGACGAATTGCCGAAACGCTCCAGCCGCACACCGACATCGATCAGATCGTCGTAGCGCGCCGAGGCGTGGTACTCGACGCTGGACTTGCGCACGAAAAAGTCACCGTCCAGCGCCGCCATGGTGGCGTGGTAAGGCAAGGCCAGCGCGCGCCACCAGCCACTGACGGCGGTGTCGAAGTACATCAGGTAGTGGCCGTTGAAGACGATCTGCTGCAGATCGACCTCGGCCCAGCGCACACGCAGGCGCTCGAAGTGGCGGAACTCGGAACGTTGGCTCATCGCTGGATTGTCCAGGCTTCGCGCAGCGCGTTGGCCGCGGCCTGCTGGGCCTGGCCTGCCTCCTGCAGCGCGCGGCCCATCTTGATGAAGTCATGCGTCAGGCCACGGTACAGCTCCAGCGCCACCGGCACGCCGGCGCTGCGCAGCCGGTCGGCATAGGCGATGCCTTCGTCGGCCAGCGGGTCGCATTCGGCCAGCACCACGCAGGCCGGCGCCACGCCGTCCAGGTCGCCGGCCAGCAGCGGGGCGAAGCGCCAATCGCGCCGGTGGTGGTGGTCGATGTAGTGGTCGAAGAACCAGCTGACGTCGGCGCTGTCGAGCAAGAAGCCGTTGGCGAACAGCGTGTGCGAGGCGGTGTCCTGGTGCGCCGTGGTGCCGGGGGTGATCAGCAGCTGCAGCGCCAGCGGCAGGCCGCAGTCGCGGGCATGGATGGCGGCCACCGCCGCCAGCGTGCCGCCGGCGCTGTCGCCGCCCACGGCCAGGCGCCTGCCATCCAGGCCCAGGGCCTGCGCACCCGGGCCGGCCAGCCAGTGCAGCGCCGCCCAGGCATCGTCCACCGCAGTCGGAAAGCGGTGCGCCGGCGCCAGCCGGTAGTCCAGCGCCAGCACCGCGCCGCCCGAGCGCAGCGCCAGCTGGCGGCACAGGCTGTCGTGGGTGTCCAGGCCGCCGATGACAAAGCCGCCACCGTGCAGGTACAGCAGCACCGGCAGCCGGTCGTGGCTGGGCGCGTACAGGCGCGCGGGCAGCGCGGTGCCATCGGCGGCGGGCAGGCTGCAATCCTGCACCCGGGCCAGCGGCGCGCGGGGTGGCTCCAGCACCTCGGCGGCCTTGTCGTAGCTGGCGCGGGCCTCGGCGGGGCTCATCGCATGGAAGGGCAGGCGCCGGGCGCGGCGGATGCGGTCGAGCAAGCCGGCCATGGCCGGGGTCAGCAGGGTGGTGGCAGTCACCGGCAGCACATCCTTGGTTGGAGCGCGCCAGCATACTGGCAGGCTTTCGAGACCTGCCCGAACCACCCGGAGATCCCCGCATGGCCCGCATCCTGTACCTGACCCAGATCGAGATCGACCACGGCGCCGTGCGCTGCCTGCCGGAAGAATGCCAGCGCGTGGGCATGCACAAGCCGCTGGTCGTCACCGACGCCGGCGTGCGCGCCGCTGGCGTGCTGGGCCAGGCCCTGGCCGCACTGGGCGACTTGCCGCATGCAGTGTTCGACCAGACCCCCAGCAACCCGACCGAAGCTGGCGTGCGCGCCGCGCTGGCGGTGTACCAGGCACAGGGCTGCGACGGCCTGATCGCCGTGGGCGGCGGCTCCAGCATCGACTTGGCCAAAGGCCTGGCCATCCTGGCCGCCCACCCGGGCGTGCTCAAGACCTACGCCACGATCGAAGGCGGCAGCCCCAAGATCACCGATGCGGTGGCGCCGCTGATCGCCGTGCCCACCACTGCCGGCACCGGCAGCGAGGTGGCGCGCGGGGCGATCGTGATCGTCGACGACGGCCGCAAGCTCGGCTTCCAC
>JBBRJU010000365.1:0-3692 GCA_038218895.1 Burkholderiales bacterium | reverse complement strand
TGGCGCTGCTGGCGCGGGTGCGGGCGGGCTATGCCGACCGGCTGGCAGCGCGCTACAAGGTCAAGGACATCGCGGCGACGGGCGACGAAGACCTGCTCGCGGCCATCGGCCGCCAGCGCGGTGGCCTGCTGAGCGGTGGGCGGGTGAACATGCAAAAGGCTGCCGAACTGGCGATCCACGACTTCCGCAGCGGCGCCTGGGGCCGCATCACGCTGGAAACGCCGGACGAGTTTGCGCGGTGGCAGGCGGCTGGCGCCGCCGCCGACGCGTTGCGCCAGGCTGCCAAGGCGCCCCGCAAGGGGCAACGCAAAGGGCGCGGCACCGCGGCGCCGCCGCCCGCGACCGACAACGACAACGACAACGACAGCGACAACGACAACGACAACGACAACGACAACGGCCGGGACGGCCGGGACGGCCAGGACGACGACGGCGCGACCGGCGCAGGCTGACCCGCACCGCAGCGGCCAGCCCGGCAGGTCGCTTGCTGGCGTTGTCCCTCTGTCGCTGGTGGGGCCCGCGGCACCAGAATCGGCCGACACCCGATCGGACACCTCCATGAACGACATGAGCCACCTCAGCATCGTCGATGGCGCCTTCCTGCACCTGGAAAGCCCCGAGATGCCGATGCACGTGGGCAGCCTCGCATTGTTCGAGCCGCTGCCGGGCACTGCAGACGGTGGCGCCCCCGATTGGTATGAAGCCGTCAAGGCCCATGTGGCCGGCCGCATGCACCTGGCGCCGGTGTTCACCCGCAAGCTGGCGCTGATGCCCTTCGACCTGGCCAACCCGGTGTGGATCGCCGACGACGACATCGACCTGGACTACCACGTGCGCTACCTGGTGCTGCCCCGCCCCGGCACCATGGCGCAGATGGAATCCCTGTGCGCCCGGCTGCACAGCAGCCTGCTGGACCGCAGCCGCCCGCTGTGGGAGTTCTATGTGATCGAGGGCCTGGCCGACGGCCGGCTGGGCTTCTACAGCAAGGTGCACCATGCCGCAGTGGACGGCCAAGCCGCAGTGGCCATGGCCAACAGCGTGTTCGACCTGACGCCCGAGCCGCGCCGGGTGAAGCCACCGCGCGCGCGCCGCAGCCACCGCTACCAGCTGGGCGTGGCCGAATTGCTGGGTGCCGCGCTCGGCAACCAGGCGCGCCAGGTGGTCGAGTTTGCCAAGCTGCTGCCGCCACTGGCCGGTGCAGCCTTGACTGCCACGCTGGGCGCGGCCCGCCAGGCCCTGGCCCAGCGCCGCGCCGGCACGGCCACGGCCGCTGCCACCGGCCGGAAGCTGAAGCTGGCACCGCCCACGCCATTCAACGTGCCCATCACCAACCAGCGCGCGTTTGCCGGTGTGGCCCTGCCGCTGGGCGAGGTCAAGGCGATCGGCAAGGGTCTGGGCGGCTCGGTCAACGACATGGTGCTGTGGCTGTGCAGCACCGCGCTGCGTGAGTACCTCGCCGAAGGCCGTGAATTGCCGCCCAAGACACTGGTGGCCGGCGTGCCGATCTCGCTGCGCGCCGAGGGCGACACCAGCGCCAACAACCAGGTGTCGGGCACCGTGCTCGACCTGGCCACGCATGAGGCAGACCCGGCCAGGCGCCTGGCCCGGATCATGGCCGGCACCCAGGCGATGAAGGCCCAGATGGGCAGCTTCGGCAGCCTGATCCCGACTGATTTCCCGTCGTTGGGCTCGCCCTGGTTGCTGAGCGGGCTGGCCGCGCTGTACGGCCGCAGCCGCCTGGCCAACCGGCTGCGGGTGGCCAACCTCGCCATCAGCAACGTGCCGGGGCCACAGGTGCCGCTGTACCTGGCCGGTGCCACGATGACCGGCATGTTTCCGCTGTCGATCGTGGTGCACGGCGTGGCGCTGAACATCACCGTGCAAAGCTACCGCGGCCAGCTTTGTTTCGGCCTGATCGCCTGCCGCCGCGCCGTGCCGGATATGGGCGCGCTGGCCTTGGCGCTGGAGCGGGCGATGGTGGCATTGCGCCAGCTGGTTGCGGTGCAGGCAGCAGCAGTCGATCCGGCGGCTGCATCCACAGCCGCCGCTACCTCGGCCACTGCAGCCACCACTGCAACCACCACTGCAGCCCCCGCTACAGCCACCATTGCAGCAGCCACGACAGCCCCCGCCGCGCCCGCCCCGCGCAAGCCCGCCCGGCCCAAACTGGCGGTGGTGGAAGCCAGCGCAGCACCGGCCGAGGCCGCCCGCCCGCGCGCCAACCGCCGCCGCGCCGCCTGAGGCAATGGCCAGCACAGCCGCCACCTGCCGCCCGGTGGCCCTGGTCACCGGCGCCTCGTCGGGCATCGGCGAGGCGCTGGCGCATTGCTTCGGCCGCGCCGGGCATGACCTGGTGCTGGTGGCCCGCCATGCCGACACGCTGCAGACCCTGGCCACCGCATTGAAAAAGCAGCACGGGGTGCGCGCCTGGGTGCTGCCGGCCGACCTGTCGCAGCCTGGCGCAGCGGCCGACCTGGCCGCTGCGCTGCGGCGCGCCCGCCGCCCGGTCGATGTGCTGGTCAACAACGCCGGGGTGCTGGAACACGGGCCGTTCATCGGCACGCCGCCGGCGCGCCACCAGCAGCTGATCGACCTGAACATCAGCGGGCTGACCGCACTGCTGGCGCAGTTTCTGCCCGCCATGGTGGCGCGCGGCAGCGGCCGGGTGCTGAACGTGGCCTCGATTGCCGCCTTCCAGCCGGTGCCGTCGCTGGCCACCTACGCCGCCACCAAGGCCTATGTGCTGAGCCTGACCGAATCGCTGTCGGAAGAGCTGCAGGGCAGCGGCGTGACCATCACCGCGCTGTGCCCGGGCATCACCGCCACCCACATGCTGGCGGCCGCCAGCGCCGCCAGCGCCGGGCTGCAGCGCCTGCCCGGCTTTCTTGTCGGCAACGCCGATGACGTGGCCGAACAGGGCTTTGCCGCCTGCATGGCCGGCGCGGTGATCTGCGTGCCCGGCGCCATCAACCGCGCCACGGTGGCCGCCGGCCGCGCCACCCCCAAATGGCTGCTGCGGCGCATCAGCGGCAGCCTGGTGCGGCAGCTGAAGTAGCCCTGGCTGGCCCCGATGGGCAGGCCCGCTGGCCACAGGCATGATGGCCGACCTTGCCGCCACCAGGAGACCGCAGCCCATGACCACCAACTCCGACCTGGCCAGCTACCGCGCCGCGCGCGACTTCCTGCTGGTCCACCGCACCGACCTGGACGCCGCCCACGCCGGCTTCCGCTGGCCGCAACTGGCCCATTTCAACTGGGCGCTCGACCACTTCGACGACATGGCCCAGGGCAACCAGGCCACCGCACTGTGGATCGTGGCCGACGATGGCAGCGAGCAGAAGGTGACGTTCGCCGAGATGGCCGCGCGCAGCAACCGCGTGGCCAACTGGCTGGAAAGTCTGGGCGTGGCCCGCGGCGACCGGGTGCTGCTGATGCTGGGCAACGAGGTGCCGCTGTGGGAGCTGATGCTGGCCTGCATCAAGATCGGCGCGGTGATGATCCCGGCCACCCAGCTGCTGAGCCGCGACGACCTGATCGACCGCTTCGAGCGTGGCCGGGTGCGCGCGGTGGTCACCACCCCGGCCCACAGCGCCAAGTTCGACGGCCTGGACAGCCACGCGCCGGGCCCGGTGGTACGCATCTGCATTGGTGATGCCGACGGCTGGCATGGCTATGCAGCCGCCGACGCCGCC
>JBBRJU010000364.1:0-3695 GCA_038218895.1 Burkholderiales bacterium | reverse complement strand
GGAGATGCATGTCGACGGCTTCCGCTTCGACCTGGCGCCGGTGCTGGGCCGCGGCCACAGCGGCTTCGAGCGCGACGGGCCGTTCTTCCAGGCCATTGCGCAAGACCCGGTGCTGGCGCCGCTGCTGGCCGCAGGCAAGCTGATCGCCGAGCCCTGGGACCTGGGGCCCGGCGGTTACCAGCTGGGCAACTTCCCGCGTGGCTGGCTCGAATGGAACGACAGCTTCCGCGACACGGTGCGCGCGTTCTGGCTGGGCGGCGCCGTCACCCGCGGCCAGTTTGCCCAGGCGCTGGCGGGCTCGTCACAGCGGCTGCAGGCGCGCCGGCGTGCACCGTCGGAATCGGTCAACTACATCATTTCGCACGACGGCTTCACCCTGCGTGATCTGCTCAGCTACGACCTGCGCCACAACGCCGCCAACGGCGAACACAACCGTGACGGCCACGGCCACAACCTGAGCTGGAACTGCGGCATCGAGGGCGCCACTGACGACCCCGAGGTGTTGCGCCTGCGCGGCCGCCTGCAGCGCGCGTTGCTGGCCACGCTGCTGCTGAGCCAGGGCACGCCGATGCTGGCCGCCGGCGACGAGCTGGGGCACACCCAGCAGGGCAACAACAACCCCTACTGCCAGGACAACCCCATCACCTGGATCGACTGGCAGCAGGCCGACGAACCGCTGCGCCACTTCACCAGACGGGTGTTGGCGCTGCGGCGCCAGTGGCTGCCGCTGCGGCCCCACTGGTACACCGGCCTGACCGACGCCCGCGGCCTGCATGACCTGAGCTGGCTGCGCCGCAGCGGTGGTGCGCTCGACGATTGGGACTGGACGCAGTCGGCCTCGCGGGTGCTGGGTGCCTTCATCGGTGCACCCGGGCGCGGCAACCAGCCGCTGCTGCTGCTGTTCAACGCCGAGCCAGCCGACACGCCATTCCAGCTGCCGCCCGGCGCCTGGCAGGCGCTGCTCGACACTGCCGACGATGCCGTCGGCACCGAGGCCACCGCGTCGTGCAGCGGCCAGATCACCCTGCGCGGCCGAAGCGTGGCCCTGCTGGCAGGTGCTGCGCAGCCCCTCATCCCACCGCGCTCCGGCGCCTGACCGCCATGCGATTTCCCCGCGCCAGCGGGGTGCTGCTGCACCCCACCTCCCTGCCCGGCCCGCACGGCAGTGGTGACCTCGGCACCGCTGCCTACCACTTCATCGACTGGCTCAAGAGCGCCGGCCAGACCCTGTGGCAGACCTTGCCGCTCGATGGCATCGGCCCGGGCAACTCGCCCTACATGAGCAGCTCGGCCTTTGCGGGCAATGTGCTGCTGATCGACCTGACCGAGCTGCAGCAACGCGGCTGGCTGTGCGCCGAGGCCCTGGCCAGCCCGCCGCAGGCCGACCCGCAGCGCATCGACTTCGCCACCATGGTGCCCTGGCGCATGCAGCGCCTGGCGCTGGCGGCCCAGGCCTTTGCTGCCGGCGCCGACACGGCCCACCGCGCCGACTTCAGCGCCTTCTGCCAGCGCCAGGCCAGTTGGCTGGACGACTATGCGCTGTTCATGGCCCAGTGCGACACCACCGGCTGGGCCGACTGGCCCACCTGGCCCGACGGCCTGGCCAAGCGGACGCCGCAGGCCATGGCCGCCGCCCGGCTGCACCATGTCGACGCCATCGGCTTCTGGAAGTTCTGCCAGTGGTGCTTCTTCCGCCAGTGGGCAGCCCTGCGCTCCCACGCCCATGCACAGGGCGTGAAGATCATCGGCGACGCGCCGATCTTCATCGCCCACCAAAGCGCCGAGGTCTGGGCGCGGCAAGACCTGTTCACGCTGGACGCCAGCGGCTGGCCCACCGTGGTGGCCGGCGTGCCGCCCGACTACTTCAGCGCCACCGGCCAGCGCTGGGGTAACCCGCTGTACCGCTGGCAAGCCCATGCCGACGAAGGCTATGCCTGGTGGATCGCACGGCTGCGCCGCATGCTGGCACTGGTGGACATCGTGCGCATCGACCACTTCCGCGGCTTTGCCGACTACTGGGAGATCCCGGCGGCAGCGCCCACTGCCATGCACGGACGCTGGCTGCCAGGGCCCGGCATGGCGCTGTTCGACGCCATCCACGCCGCGCTGGGCCCGCTGCCGCTGATCGCCGAAGACCTGGGAGAGTTGTCGCAGCCAGTGCGGGACCTGCTGGCCGCCACCGGCTTCCCAGGCATGGCGGTCCTGCAGTTTGCCTTTGCCGACGACGCCGCCAACCTCTTCCTGCCGCACAACCACATGCGGCACAGCGTGGTCTATACCGGCACCCACGACAACGACACCACCGTGGGCTGGTGGGCAGCCGCCACCGAGCATGAGCACCACCACGCCCGCGCCTACCTCGGCACCGACGGCCACGACATCGCCTGGGCCATGCTGCGCGCCGGCGCCGCCAGCGTGGCCGACACCGTGGTGCACCCGATGCAGGACATCCTGGTGCTGCCCACCGACTGCCGCATGAACCTGCCCGGCAGCGCGTCGGGCTGGTGGGTGTGGCGCTTCGAATGGAGCCAGATCCATCCTTGGCACGGCCACCGGCTGGCCGACATGACGGCGCTGTTCGGACGGCGCTGACTGCAGCAACCGGTCAAAAAAAGGGCGCCTCGTGGCGCCCTTTGTCCTGGCTGCTGAACCGGATCAGTTCAGGGCCACCTTCTTGCCGTCCTTGTACACGTACAGCGTCATGGCGGGGCTCTTCAGCTCGCCGTCGGCTTCGAACGCCACCTTGGTCGTCACGCCCTGGTAGTTGGTGGCCGCCAGCATGGGCAAATACACCTTCGGGTCGGCCGAGCCGGCCTTCACCATGGCATCCACCAGCACGTGCACGGCGTCGTAGACGTACGGGCTGTAAACCTGGAACTGGCCGGGGTACTTGGCGTCGTAGCGGGCCTTCCAGGTCTTGCCACCAGGCATCTTCTCCAGGCTGGCGCCACCTTCCGCGCAGACCACGCCGCCCAGGCTCTTGGCACCGCCCGACAGCTCGGCCAGCTTGGCCGTGCAGATGCCGTCACCGCCGAAGAACTTCAGGTTGCTCATGCCCAGCGCGTCCATCTGGCGCAGCATCGGGCCGGCTTGCGGGTCCATGCCGCCGTAGAACACGCCGTCCGGGGACTTGCTCTTGATGGCTGTCAGGATGGCCATGAAGTCGGTGGCCTTGTCGTTGGTACCGTGCTCGTCAACGATCTGGATGCCCTGGGCCAGTGCGGTCTTCTTGAACACCTCGGCCACGCCCTGGCCGTAGGCCGTGCGGTCGTCGATGATCGCGATCTTCTTCAGCTTCAGATTGTTGGACGCATGCAGCGCCAGGCCGGCGCCCAGGGCGTTGTCATTGGCCAGCAGGCGAAACACGTTCTTGAAGCCCTGCTGCGTCAGCTTGGGGTTGGTGGCCGACGGCGTGACCATCGGGATGCCGCACTGGTTGTACACCGACGACGCGGGGATGGTGGTGCCCGAATTCAGGTGGCCGACCACGCCTGCCACCTTGGCGTCGCACAGCTTTTGTGCTGCAGCAGTGCCCTGCTTCGGGTCGGCGGCGTCGTCTTCTGCCACCAGTTCGAGCTTGACCTTCTTGCCACCGATCGTCACGCCCTTGGCGTTGAGCTCGTCGATCGCCATCACGGCGCCGTTCTCGTTGTCCTTGCCGAGGTGAGCGATGTTGCCCGAGATCGGTCCGACGT